>CALFLU010000026.1 GCA_937880125.1 uncultured Eubacteriaceae bacterium | reverse complement strand
CCCAGACGTTTGATTTTTTTATCTTGATATACTTTTTTAAACCAAATAATTATACAATAACAGTGCCGCCATAAACACCACTGCCGATATTTTTGTCAATAACTCCAATTTCGCTTCAAAACCGCGCGCTTTCTTTTTACCGAAAAGCGCTTCGGCACCGCCGCCGATTTCGCCCAGCCCCGCGCTTTTGCCCGGTTGCAGCAAAATGCTGGCAATCAATATCAACCCCGCACCAATTACAAGACCCACTAAAAAAGTTGTCATCTTTTTCCTCCAAAAAACAATTAACTATAATAGTATAATACATAATTTCAAAAAAAACAAATTATTTTCACTTATATTCGCTTGGTAGCAAGATTCTCATCTGTCTGTCAGCAATATTACTTCATATCAACCCTTGACGCAAATCGTCCCGATGAAACTCCACATGATCCTTAATTGCCTGTTCCGCCAATTCTTTGTCGCCTGTTTCAATGGCTTCCACCGTCTTTTTCAGGATTCGAAACAGTTCGCGATTGTCCGTGTTTTTCTTCACGCGCCGTCCCGTATACACCCAACCTCTAAACAACCTGTATTGCAAGTCTTCAATATAAATATTGATTATTTCATTGTCCGCTATGGACCAGACCGCATGATGCCAAATATCGTCATGGCGCATGACTTCTTGAACATCTTCAAAATCAATTTTTTCCATTTCCGCCAAAATTTCTTTTAAGTGATCAATGTCATTCTTTGTTGCACTGTCAACGGCAAGTCTTATTACCATTGTTTCGAGTGCTTCCTTGGCATTGAATAAATCTCGCAGTTGGTTGATATCAAAAACCACCACTTGCATGCCTATTTTCGGCAAGGAGGCAATCCATTTTTCCTGCTGCAATCTTCGCAGCGCCTCACGTACCGGGGTTCTGCTTACACCGAATTCGCTTGCCAGCAGGCTTTCGTTCAGCACTTCTCCGGGCATATATTCCACATGTATAATACGATGCTTAATGGTTTTATACAGCTGATCCACTTTCCCAACTTTGTCCATACATTATTCCCCGTTTGATCCTTGTTTTTGCAACGCCGCAGCAGCTGCAGCTACTGCATATATTATAAACATCTCAGGTCTTTTCCGCAATGGTATTCTATGCTTTTTTGCCATTGTTTCTATCTTCTGTCCATTTTTGCAATTTCCGCCAGCAATTGCTCCTTTTTGTTTTCAATTTCCTCATCTATCACCATTCCCAGCAAATAATTCAGCGTCTTTCCGATGTCTTTTCCTTCTTCGAACCCCAGCAGCAGAAGGTCTTTGCCGTCAACAGCCAAGTCCTTTAGTGCGTAGCACTCCTGCCTATCAATAATCGTCTCCAACATTCTTTCAACAGCACCCAATTTCTGTAAGCGCTCCTCCAAATATTGGGGATTTTGCGCTTTGGCATCCGCACGTTTCACTGCCAGCAACATACGCAGCTCTTCTTCGCCCAATCGATTCAGCCAACGCTTGATGAGTTTTTTCTCCGGGCGAAGCATGGTGTCGTGATAAAAAATCAAGCGAGATACGATTAGAACGGTGTTGTTGTCATAGCGCAGCCGTCTAAGCACTGCCTGGGCATTTTTGGCGCCCAATGCCGCATGAATATAAAAATGCCCCTTATTTTCGGATTCGCAAAAAGGCTTTTGCAAATCATGCAAAAACAAAGCCAGCCGCACGAGGATGTTTTTTTCCGCACTGGCAATTGCTTTGATTGTGTGCTGCCACACATCATACACATGATAAGGATTATGCTGGTCATAGCCCACAGATGCCTCAATTTCAGGTATAAACACCGAAACTACATCGGCATATTCCGTCAAGACAGCTTCCACATTTTGCCCGAGAAGCAGCTTGTTAAATTCTTCTCTGATTCGTTCGGCGCTGATTTCATTCAACGAATTTTTGTGTCTGCGCAATGCATCTTTGCTCGCTGTTTCGATCGAAAAACCGAATTGCGACGCAAATCTCAACGCACGCAAAATGCGCAACGCATCCTCTTCAAAGCGCACCGTTGCATCTCCCACACAGCGGATAATTTTTTGTTCTAAATCTCTTTGTCCGCCGAAATAATCAACCAACCCGCTTTGCTCATTGTAGGCCATGGCGTTGATGGTAAAATCTCTCCGACTTAAGTCGTCTTTCACATCCTGCACATAGTTCACACTATCCGGGCGGCGTTTATCGCTGTAAGTGCCATCAGAGCGATAGGTCGTGATTTCATAGTTTTTCCCGTCAATTACCACACCGACGGTTCCATGTTTTATGCCTGTCGTCAACACATGAAAGTCGCAAAAGACGTCTATGATCTCCTGGGGCTTTGCACAGGTGCATATGTCCCAGTCTTTTGGCTCTATACCGAGCAGGCTGTCGCGCACACATCCGCCAACGACATAGGCTTCAAACCCTGATGCTGCCAACTTTTCAAGCAATATTGTTACCGCAACGGGCAATGCAATATTCATGACTACTCCCTTTCACCAAGGCTGCTGTGCTACTTTCGGCAATAGCCTCCGCGCACTTTTTTTAAATCGCTGATGACCACCACTGCCTCAGGCATTTCTTCATTGATTTTTTTCATCGCGCAATTCAATTTTTTGCGCGGCATGTAAAGCATCAACACTTTCTTTGTGGCGTTGTAGCCGTATCCGTCCAGTACCGTCACACCATAGCCATCCTCACGCAGCCGCGCCGCATAAATCTCTCCCAGCTCAATGGGGGCAATGATTTGAATCCCCGTCAGCCCAATGGCCAATTTGTCTTCGATAAGCACCCCTACATAATTGCCGATTGCATAGGCCAGTGCATAGAGGAAACATTTAAAATAATTTGCACTTAAATCCGTAATAATAGAACTCACAATAAATATCCAAATGATGACCACCACAAAGCCAATGGTTGCGGCTTTGAGTTTTTCTCCCCTGTTGATCATCACCACACGCACGGTATCTAACGATATTTCGATAATTTTCCCGAAAAAAATTGCAAAATAGACAAGGACACCGCTTCCTGCCAAAAAATCTGCCATAAAACAAAGCCTCCGTTTATTGTTGCGTTTTGCTTTTTTGTTTATTGTTCAATACAGTTCTCTTTGTCTGCAACGCTGTGCGTTACTTTTTTTCTTTAATGATGGGTGAAGGCGTAGAGTTGTACACCCTCGAATAAGGCGGCACGCTTTCCGTCAGCCAAACATTACCGCCGATGATGCTGCCCTTGCCCACACAAGTGTCTCCGCCCAAAATCGTTGCTCCGGAATAAATGACCACATCATCTTCAATATCGGGATGGCGCTTGATTCCCTTGACCAAATTGCCGTCTGCATCCACCTCAAAGCTTTTTGCGCCCAGCGTCACGCCTTGATACAGTTTCACGTTGTTGCCAATGGTGCACGTTTCGCCAATAACCACACCGGTTCCATGGTCGATGAAAAAATACTTGCCGATTGTGGCACCGGGATGAATGTCAATCCCGGTATTTTCATGGGCATATTCTGTCATGACACGAGGAATAATCGGAATGTGACGGATAAACATTTCGTGCGCCAAACGGTAAATGGCCACCGCTTGCACTGAAGGGTATCCCAGCAATATTTCTTCTACATATCTGGCAGCAGGGTCCCCCGCATAGGCAGCTTCAATGTCCGCCGTAAGCATATTGCGAATATCCGGCATTTTTGCCATAAACTCGATGGTCAATTCTTCTGCCTTTTGCTTACATTCTTCCTGCGTGCATGTTTGTTTCTTTTCATTTCTGCATTGATTGACGAGCAAGCGTTGCAAAATATCAAACAATTTCACTGTGCCGTCAATCATGTTTCGGTTGATGGACTCCAAAACATACACATCATCGGTTACTTCAAGCTCATAAATCGTCGGAAACATCGCCGCCATCAAGTTGCCGATCAATTCTATCGTCTTCTTTTTCATGCCGTATCCGCTGATGTTTTCTCCCATAAATTGCCTGTCATTAATCTCCATCAGCTCTTCGGACAATTTGCGTGAATTTTCTTTGAGAAAATCATTTAGTTTCATATATTCAACCTTCTCCTCTTTATATCATTAAAATGGTTTCTATATTGTATGTCACTATTTTTCTAAAGTCAACTTCCGCCGAAGCCACTTATTATATTTTTTTATTTCCATTTTCTTGTTTTTTTCTATATAATAGAATTTATATTTTTTATGAGGTTTTTACATGCGCGGCAAAAAAAGTTTAAAGAATTTATTTTTAAAAATCGTCATCCTTTTAATCATTGCCTCCCTGGTTTTGGTCTACATTCTTCCCGTGCTTTCAAGCTAAGACACCCGGGTCATGGCGCAAAAAAATCAGCCGTCAGCTGATTGTTCTTGTTATATCATAAAACTGTTATTGTTTGCTTATCCCTCTTCTGCCGGCATCAGTCTGTAAGCAAACAATATTTTTGTATTGGTACGGTGTCTGTAAAAGTCACTCCGCACACGCTCCATGGGTATTTGCGCCGTGATATAGTCTGTAATGGCCGGCAATAAAAGAATGTATTGCGATGAACTATATTGGGCAATCACGTCTCCTTTTCTCAAATTGCTCTGCAGTGTTGCCAAGAGCACCTGCATGGAGGTTTCCAACGCCTGGTCGGATATCACCGCATCATCAGGCGAATAAATCTCTGCCAAAACCAAAAATACCATCGTGTTAAAACGCTTCAAATTGCGCACTTGAATGTTATATATTTCTTTAAATAAAGCGTATTCACAAACATAAGCGCCTTTTTCCTCGGCTTGTTCGTTTTGCAATTCATTGAATATTTTTTCGATATCCGCCTCAGAACGCCTCTCCCCTTTTACCAATTCTTTATAGAACCCCAAAATCTCGTCCGTGGGTTTGGCACCATATTGAATCATATATTGCTTTGACAAGTTTTTATAGTGGCGCATTGCTTCTTTTTTCTTGTTGATTTTTAGCAGTGCCCACATCAATTCCAAATTCATCACCGAATCCAGCCCGTCAATTGCCAGCGCCAGTTGTGATACGTGAATCACTTCGTCATATTTTTTTTCTTCGCGCAAAAGATAAATATATTTTTGAACGATTTTCAAATAAAGATTGTGATAATAAAGGCTCTTTGGCATGACCCATGAGTGGTTATTGGTTTCCGACAAAAAGTCACCGGTATATAAAGATAAGACATTTTCAAACTGAATCTTGTTTTCCGATGTTAATTTTTCCGCATTTAAAACAACCTTCGCCGCCTCCTCCATCTCAAACACATCAATATTGCAAGGAATTGCCGTATTCCAACTGTAGCTGTTGCCGGATCGCACAATGGCATGTTCCAGCTCAAATTCCGCAAGGTCCTTGCGCAGGCGGCTGACCAAGGTTTTCAATGAATTGTCAAAATCGACGTCTTCATTTTCTTGCCACAAAATTTCAGATAAGTCATAGGGCGGAATCGATCGTTTGCTGTTGATAATCAAATATTCCAGCAGTTGCATCTTCTTCTTCGAAGTTCTGATTTTTTTCAGTACGTCTTCGCCGTTTTTTAAAATCTGAAATTTCCCGAAAAAACAAATTTTTATGGGATTCATAAAGTTCTCCCTGTTGGTTTGGCAGATTTAGTATGCAATTACCCAAACCGAAAGAAAAAAGCCGAATTTTTGATATATTATATCATAAACTCGGCTTTCTATCAACTTATTTACATGTGTCAGCTTTATTTCGTCTTATCTGCGAAAGCTTTCAGCATCGTCCTCTTCTTGTTTTTTTCTTGCCAGTGCCGCAACACCCACTTGCAATGCTGCAATGACTGCCATCCAGATTGTCCAGTTATCTACCATTCTCATGGGATTTTGCATGTTCTCTGTCAGGATAAACAGTACAATCGCTCCCACTGCGGGCAGTATGCTGATCAGTCGCATCGTTCCTTTGCGTTTCAGCCTCTGATTTTCATCTTTTCTGCCTGTGAAGTATCCTGCCAAAAGCCCTATGGAGATCACTGCCGTCAACACTGCCAGCAGCAAGTTGATCAATGCCCAGTATGCTGTGGGTTCTGCTGCTGCCAAGGGCACTTCGGCTTCTTCAATCACGGTGGGCTCTTCCGCCGGGGCCGGTGCCTCAGGTGTCGGGGTTGGTGTGATGATTGTTGTCGGTGCTGTCGGCGGTGTTGCTGGAGGTGTTACCGGCGGGGTCGTCGGTGGTGTAATCGGTGGTGTCGGCGCTGCCGTGATGGTCAGCACACCCTGGTTGACCGTCACTTGATAGTTCGGGTTCGTGGTGTATGAAACCGTAACGGCATAGGTGCCTGCTGCTTCCCCTGCTACTCTGCTTACATTCACAACACCAAAGTCTGTCGGAGCTACCAAGGTTCCTTCCATGGTGTAACCGATGATCGGATCCGGTGTGCCGGAAACTTTTGTGCCGCTTGCAACGTTAAAGACAATCGCACGTTGGGTGATGTTAACTACCGCGCTGCCTGTGGCTTCATCCGAGTAGTTCGGGTTTGTTACTTTATAGTACACCGTGT
>CALFLU010000025.1 GCA_937880125.1 uncultured Eubacteriaceae bacterium | reverse complement strand
GCGACCACCGAGATCTACACTCTTTCCCTACACGACGCTCTTCCGATCTGATTATTGAAGGCGCCCACGAAGGAGCCGGACTGGGGCATCAATTCTTGCGCCATGTGGAAAGGACAAGGCTGATTTTGCATTTCCTGGACGCATCGGGCAGTGAAGGAAGGGATCCCAGAGAGGATTTTGAAATTATCAACAACGAATTGCAAATGTATCATCCGAAGCTGGCAAAGCGAAAGCAAATTGTGGTTTTAAATAAAATTGACCTCATTGAAAATCAAGAAGAAATGGATGCGTTGGCAGAGTATTTTCGTCAGCGAGATTATGAAGTATTTGCCACTTCCGCCATGCTGCAAAAGGGCATTGAGCCCCTGCTCGACAGCGTTATACGAAATTTGAGTGAAATTGAAACTGAAGTTGCAGCCTTTGAAGAGGAAGAAGAAAAGACAATACGCGTTGTGGACTATGAAGAAGAGAAGAAAAAGCCTTTCGAAATCAACAGAGGCTCCGATGGTGTTTTTTATGTAACGGGGCAGTTGGCGGAAAATATGATTCGGCGGGTGAATTTTGAAGATTCGTATTCTGCGGCGTATTTTCAAAAAATTATGACGCGTGAAGGTGTAGAGGCGGAATTGAAAAAAATGGGTGTACAAAACGGCGACACCGTGGTGGTGGACACAATGGAATTTGAATATTTTGAATAGGAGAAGGGCATGTTAAGCAGCAAACAAAGAAGCTTTTTAAAAAGCAAAGCGGCGGGACTCAGCGACACGATTTTTATCGGCAAAGAGGGGATAACATCAAATGTTGTTCAGCAGTTATCAGAAGAGCTGAGAGCCAATGAGCTGGTGAAAGGGAAAATACAAAACAATGCCGATGTAAGCATTGCTCAGGCAGCACAGCAGCTGGCAGAACAAGCCGAGGCGGAGGTTGTGCTGACCATCGGAAAAAAATTTGTATTGTATAAGGCAAATGAAGAGAAGAAAAAAATAATATTGCCTGAAGGATAACGATGAAAAAGATAGGTATTTTCGGGGGAAGCTTTAACCCGATTCATATCGGGCATTTGATTTTGGCACAAGAAGTGCAGCACAAGGCAGGTTTGCAAAAGGTGTTGTTTATTCGCACCGCCGATAACCCGCTGAAAGAAAAAGACTCGGAAGAGACAAAGGCAGAACGCTACGAAATGACGCGCATGGCCATTGAAGATAACGAAAATTTTGCCATCAGCGATATTGAGGTGCGCAGTACGGGTTATAGCTATACCATTGATACGGTTAAAAAACTGATGGCAGCAGACCCCGAGGCGCAGTATTATTTTTTGTGCGGGGAAGATATTATTTTCCAATTGGAACGCTGGAAGGATTTTGAAGAATTATTCCGCCTTGTCATCTTTGTCGTTACCTATCGGCCGGGATATGATTTTGAAAAGTTGCGCGTAGAAGCGCAACGATTAAAACAAATGTATGGCGCAAACATTGAGATATTGCAGGCGCCGCTGATTGAAATTTCTTCTACGACCATACGAGAACGCGTCAAGCAAAATATCAGCGTGCGATATTTGGTAACCGAAAAAGTGCACGACTATATTAAAGACAAGAGACTCTATTTGGAGTAAGAATCAATGATTGAGCGAAAGCAGTGGCTTGCCTATTTAGAAAAAAATCTGAGCTCCAAACGATATCGCCACACGCTGGGCTGTGCAAAATTGGCAAAAGAATTGGCAAAAATATATCATGCTGATTTGGATAAGGCCGATGCTGCAGCGCTGTTGCATGATGTGGCGAAGGAAATGAGCTTAGCTGATATGCAATCGGTGGTATTGCATAGCGGCACGCAGGTGGCAAATTACGTTGCAGGCAACGCCACGTTGCTGCATGCCTATGCCTCAGCGGCGCTGGCACAGAGTCAATTTGGCGTGGAGGATCAAGAAATATTGGATGCGATTCTCTATCACACCACCGGCAGAAAAAACATGTCGCTGTTGGAAAAAATTATCTTCATAGCCGATGCGGCCGAAGAAAACAGAACTTATCATCCGCAAATCAAACAATGGCGGCAGGAGGCAAAAGAAGACCTTGACAGCGCCGTGCTCAAAGTGCTCGAATATAACATCATCAGGGTGGTGCAAAGAGGGTTTATTTTGGACGAAAACACGGTTAGCGCACGCAACGATTTGGTAATGCGAGATGGTCGATAAACCGCAATTTGTGCCTACAAAAACAGATTTTTTAAAAATGATTGCAGCCTGTGCCATGCTCATTGATCACAGTGCCTTGCTGCCGATGATAACCAATCCTTACGTGTATCTTGCCATGCGCGTCATAGGAAGAATTGCTTTTCCGATTTTTGCCTTTTATATTGCAGTGGGGTTTTTATATACTCACGATCTCAAAAAATATGTGACGAGGCTGTTGGCAGCCGCACTTTTATCTCAAATCCCCTTTTCTCTGTATTTTCAAGATTGGCGTACCCTCAATATTCTCTTTACATTTTTAATTGCGGTGGCAATGATGTGGTTTTACGAAAAAAAATGGCATTATACAGCGATTCTTGTGCCGTTTTTGCCGTTGTGCACCGATATATTATTTCATATAACGACGGACTATGCCACCTATGGCGTGCTGACGGTATTTGTTTTCTATTTTTTTATGAAAGACAGGCACAAGGCGTCGTCGGCGTTTGTTCTCATTACGGTTTTGCAGTGCATCATCAGCGCAAATTATGTGCAGCTGGCTGCGGTTGCGGCGTTGCCGTTGATTTATTATGGCGATCGAGTGCGTCTGTTTTTGGGACGTTGGTTTTTTTATATATTTTATCCCGCACATTTATTGTTGCTGTATGGAGCGAATGTGCTGCTGGGAAGGGGATAAAAATTCACCGTCTTTTGCCACTTCATATTGAAATTTGATGTTAAATTGAATAGAATGAAAAATAGTTGCTGATTGCACAAGATATCAAAGACGAGAGGAGCCGACTATGCAACAAAAGTCTATGCTTACCAAAGAACAACAATACCAAAAAGTGCTTCAATATCGATGGATTGTGTATGGCATTTTGGTGTTGTGTTATTTTTTTGTATTTCTACACAGATTGGCTGTCGGGGTTATTAAAACGGAGTTAATCGACGAATTTGCCATGACGCCTGTGGGTTTTGCCACGCTGGGGTCGATGTATTTTTATGCTTATGCCTTGATGCAGATTCCGACGGGGATATTGGCCGATACCCTGGGCGCGCGCATAACGGTGACGGTGGGCTCGGTGGTAACGGCGTTGGGCTCGATTTTGTTTGGTTTGGCACCCGGGGTGGGTCTTGCCTATGCGGGACGATTGTTGGTGGGACTTGGGGTTTCGGTTACCTTTATCAGCATTACAAAGATACAAACCATGTGGTTTAAGGAAAAAGAATTTGGGACGATGACGGGGCTGACTTCGCTGATAGGCAACACCGGCGGCATTGTGGCACAAACACCCCTTGCGCTGCTGGTGGCAGCCTTTACCTGGCGCACCACGTTTGTGGGATTTGGTGTCATCTCTTTGGCCATTGCGGTGTTGTGCTTTATTTTTGTGAGAAACCGACCGCAGGATATGAATCTACCTTCGATTGCGGAGATTGAAGGGCGCAGCGAGGTGGTCTCCACAAAAGAAAAAGTCAGCATAAAAGAAGGGCTCAAAGGGGTTTTTTCCAATAAAAGAGTTATTGCACCGTTTTTGTTTTTGATGTTGTATTCCGCAGTGTTTCTGACTTTTGCGGGTACATGGGGTGTTTCTTATGTGCGGGATGTGTATGGTCTTACAACCATTGAGGCATCGCGCTATATTTTGTATATGATGCTGGCGCAAGCGGCTGCCAACATCACCATCGGCGTTGTTTCGGATAAAATGAAGAGCCGCAAAAAGCCGCTGATTGTGTTGGGGGCTTTGGGCAGTGTTGCATGGGTGATTATTACGCTGGGTGGCAAACTGCCATTGCCATTGTTTTCTTTGTTGTTGGTGATTTTCAGTTTCTCCATTACTTGCCTTGCCATGGCATGGTCTATCGGCAAAGAGGTCTGTAATCCCAAGTATTCGGGCATGGCTGTAAGCGTAGTCAACACAGGGGGCTTTATCGGCGCAGCTGTGGGACCTGCAATTTTCGGTGCACTGTTGCGAGAAGATGCCATGGGCATTGACATTTATCGATCGGCGATGATTTTTATGGCGGCACTATGTTTGGCAGGCTACATTTCCTCCCTGTTCTCAAAGGAAACCCATTGCAGAAATATCTATTTTGATGATGAAAAAAACAGAGAGACGGCAGATTTAATCTAAACAGCATAAAAAACCGATTGCTTGGGCAGTCGGTTTTTTTAAATCAATTTTGCGTCAACGGTTGCGGGCAGGGCGGTGAAAAAAACATTGCACAACAAGGGGAGAGAGACGTTTTGCCTTGCGTGAAAAATAGATTCTCCAAGAGTTGATACACCTTTACTGCAAGAATAGATTGCCGATAAAGGCAGCTTTGGGTATAATGACAGTACAACATAAAAGGAAGTGAACTGACGTGACCTATCCTCGCTTGAACATTGAATTGGAACCGATTCGGCAAAATATGACCAAAATCTTAAGTACATGCAGGCAGTGGGGCATTGAACCTGTTGCCGTTACAAAAGTGTATCGCGCACATCCTGATATTGTGCAGATGCTTTTGGAACTCGGCTATACAAAATTGGGAGATTCCAGGGTGGATAACCTTAAGAGGCTTGAGGGAATGGATGTGGAAAAGCTTTTAATTCGTATTCCCATGCCTTCGGAAGTAGCTCAGTTGGTGGAGTATGCCACCTCCAGTTTGATTTCTTCGATTTACACGGCAAAGCTCATTGACCGCGAGGCAAGAAATCAAAAGAAAAAATTTAAACTTACATTGATGTATGACATCGGAGACTTGCGTGAAGGCATTTACGGTGTTGAGAATTTGTGCAAAATCGCAGAAGAAATCAATGCCTTAAAAAATGTGGAACTGTGCGGAATCGGCACCAACATGAGCTGCATGAACGGCATTTTGCCGAGCAAAGAAAACATCATGGAATTTTTGGAAGCAAAAAAAAGCGTCGAAAATTGTTTTGGGACAAAACTGGACATTGCCTCGGCGGGAAACACGGATGTGTTTGCGTTTTTATTAAAAAACGGCATGATAGAAGGCATCAGCGAATTGCGAATCGGCGAGGGAATGATTATGGGAACCGACGGCGGTGAGGGAGTCATTGAAATGTTAAACCAAGATGCCGTTACGCTTGAGGCACAAATTGTTGAGATATATGACAAGCCCTCTAAGCCCAAGGGAGTGGCGGGAGTCAACCCCTTTGGCGAAAAAATCGAACAAGGTGCAGACAAAGGCATGCGCAGAAGGGCTATTGTGGCCCTGGGCAGGCAAGATATACATTTCATGCATTTGATTGCCTGTGATAAAAACATCGTACCCATCGGTCAAAGCAGTGATCACACCGTGTTGGATGTCAGCGATTGCGATAAAAAATATCGCGACGGAGATATTTTAAAATTCCGCGTGAAATATGGGGCGATTTTGTCGGGGTTCACATCGGATTATGTGTATAAAAATATTATTCGCTAAAGCATAGGGATATATTGACTATTCCATATTAGATTGATAAAATATTAACATTCAAAAACAGAGTAGATAAATCGCGTTAAGTGTTGAAGGGTTGGAAGTACCTTCAAACGAAAGGAAATCCTGCGGTGATTTGTCGCTTCCGCTGTTAATAGATAAGCTGTGATTGTGTGGATGAAGGTACTTCTTTGAGCTTAGCTATCGGGAAGAGGCAGTATTACTCTTTTTAGGAGAGAATACATGGAAGAGAGAAAATCCAAGAAAGTACGTATTTCTACCCGATCACTGGCAACGGTGAGTTTGCTGTGTGCCATCAGCATTATCCTGGCACGGGTTTTTGGCCTTGTTGTGCCCATTGCGGGCTTTCCTGCCTTAAAGCTGAATTTTGCGTTTTTGCCTTTAATCATGGCAGGTGTGTTATATGGTCCTTCTGCCGGGACATTGTGCGGACTGGTATCAGATATTTTAGGATACATGATCAATCCGCAGGGCGGCGCTTTTTTTCCGGGATTTACCCTTTCTACAGCGCTTTGCGGAACCATTCCGGGTTTGTTGGAAATGGCAATCAGGCGGTTTCGAAAAATTCCGTTAAAATTGCTCAACAGCATTTTTATATTTTTGCTCAGCGCCTTGTTTTTCGCGGTGTTGATTGTGGCAGGCACCTTGCACTTATCGGACGGCAAAATTTTTTACGGAGAGCGCCCGCTACCCTTGGTTGTGGCGGCAGCGGCAAGCTTGATCGTCATCGCTTATATATTAATGCCCTATATCATCAGCCGAAAATATAAGAGCAAATATCAGATGATAGACAAAATTTACTTTATTGTGACCATTACCTATGTTTTGGTAGCGATTTTGCTCAACACGTTTTTCTTGTCCTACTATTTTGGCAAAGGATTTTTGGTGTTTTTGCCGGTGAGAATATTGAGTGCTTATATTATGATACCCCTCAATACGTTGTTGATTGTTTTGATTTTTAAGACGCTAAAAATAAATGTCGGAGGCAGAATAAATGACTTATAAGAGTGATATCGAAATTGCGCAGGAAGCGAAGATACAAGACATTCGCCTCATCGCCGATAAGCTGGGTCTCAGAGAAGAAGATCTGGACTTATACGGAAAATATAAGGCTAAGGTGGATTATAATATTATAAAAGATACCAAAGAAAAAGACGCCAAGCTGGTGTTGGTCACTGCCATCAACCCCACACCTGCGTGCTAAGGAACGACGACGATGTCCATA
>CALFLU010000024.1 GCA_937880125.1 uncultured Eubacteriaceae bacterium | reverse complement strand
CAATGCGCGCATTGGCTTTTTCGATTCGTTTATTATAATTTCTTCTCACTTGAAATCTAAGTTTCATTATCGGATCCTTTTTTACAAGATAGTTGTTTCGTTGTTACAACTTATTTACAAGTTAATTATATGCCTCTCTTTCGAGAAGTCAAGGGATTGACACAATTTTTCCGATAAAAACGCTTGCAGAAACCATAAAAACCGCCTTTATGCACGCTGAGGCGGTTTTATTTGCAAAATGTATAAAAAATATTTTTATTTTCGTCTTCAATTTTTTTGCATTGCACATCAAAGGCCGTCTGCAGACATTTTTGTTCGTAAACTGCCTGCGGCGAGTCATAGCAAAGAATTTTTCCTTCTTTCATCACACACACAAAGTCCGACAGCGTCATTGCCTGGCCAAGGTCGTGCAGGATCATAATAATCGTTTTCCCTTCGCGGTTTAATTCTTTAATGATGTGCCCGATGTCTATTTGATGACAAATATCCAAATGCGTCATCGGCTCATCCAGCAAAAACACTTCCGTGTCCTGTGCAACCGCCATAGCAATATAGGCCCTTTGCCGCTCGCCTCCAGAAAGCTCTGCAATGTTTTTGCCCCGGAGCGCGTCTATATTTGTCAGCGCCATAGCCTTTTCCACCGCATTTTTATCCTCTTTCGATGGTTTTCGACCAAACCCCGCATAGGGAAACCGCCCGTGCATCACAAGACTTTCGACGCGCATGTTCACCGACAGTCTGGTTTGCGGCAGCACTGCCACGCGCCGCACAAAAGCCTTCAGCGGAATTTGTTCTATATTTGTCCCATCCAAATAAACCGCGCCTTCAAAGGGCGTCAACAAACGCGCCGCCGTTTTCAACAGCGTTGTTTTTCCGCAGCCGTTCGGCCCTGCAATTGCGCTGATTTTCCCTTGATGAAAGGAAATATTGATATCGTTAATTTTTGCCTCACCGTAGTATCCCGCTTTTACGCCTCTCAACTCAATCATACAATCGCCCTCGCCTTTGTTTAAACAGAAGATAGATGAAAAAAGGGCCGCCGATTCCCGACATGATAATGCCCACCGGCAGCTCATAGGGCACAAAGGCCGTGCGCGCAACGAAGTCACAAGCCAAAACAAACAATGCACCTGCAAGTGCGCTGAAGGGAATGACAAATCGGTTGTCATGGCCGATGATTCCGCGGCATATATGCGGCACAATCAGTCCGATAAAACCCAACAACCCCGAAAAGCTCACCGCACTGCCCGCCAGCAGCGAGGCACACACAATCAGCACAAAGCGCAAAATATGCACGCGCACCCCCAGCGAGGCCGCCACTTCATCACCCAAGGAGATTACATTCATTTCTCGACTCAAAACCATTGCCAGCACGAGACCGATCAAAATATAAATCAGCGCAAAACGCACCACATCAAAATTCACCGCAGAAAACCCGCCCACCATAAACGAATTGACGCTGATCATGACATCGGGCTTTAGGGTCAGCACCGTATCAATGGCGGCGGCAAAAAAGCTGCCCACCGCAAGACCCGCCAAAACAATCGTCACGCGCGAGGCGCCCGTTTTGTATGCGGTAAAATAAATCAGCAACGCAACGGCCAGTGCCCCTGCAAAAGCCGCAAAAGGTATCGTGGCCAAATGCGCGGGAAAAAACGCCGTAATAAGCACAACAAACAGCCCCGAGCCTGCATTGACGCCAATGATATTGGGACTTGCCAGCGCATTGTTCAACACCGATTGCAACACAGCCCCCGCCACCGCCAGGGCAGCGCCCGCCGCCATGGCCGCCACAATACGGGGCAGCCGAATATAAACGATGATCCTATAAGCAAAGTCAGCACTGTCTTTTTCGGACAGTGCTTTAAAAATCTTGCTCGGCAGTATCGTCGCGGAGCCATAAACCATATTGACAATAACCATCCCCGCCAGCAGCAAGGCGGCAGCGATGATCATGCCAAATTTTGCGGTGTTGGTTTGATTATTTTTCCTCATAAAGTGTTTTGTATAAGAACGCATAGGATTCTGCCCATCTGTGATTTGGCTTATAATGAAACAGTTCCTTATCCAGCACATAATAGTGGTCGTTTTTTATGGCCTGCAACGCTTGCATGGCCTTATTTGCAAAGAGCATTTCTTTTAACGCCGCCAAAGCCTTTTCGTCGCTTGCTCCCATGGTGGCTACAAAGATGTACTCAGGATCCGCCTTGATTATTTCTTCGGCAGTGATATTTTCCAATAAAGAAGGATATCTGGCAGCGATGTTATCTGCACCCAAATCCTTGAGCATCACGCCCACCATGTTGTCTTCACCCTTTGATTTGGCACCCGTGGAATAGGCGCGCAAAAACAATATGCTCGGATGCTTTGTTTTATCGACCTTTTGAATGATTTCGTTGATTTTCTTTTCCACATCAAGGCCGTTTTCTTCATAAAGGTCTGCTCGTCCGGTGATATCTGTCAATATTTTCAGCATTGCCAAATAGTCTTGAAAATATTCCACCTTAAAAAACGCGCAGGCAATGCCCGCCTTTTTCAACGTCTCCGCCGCGCTGACCTGCGAGGCAATATCCGCCGATAAAATGACAAAATCGGGGTTGAGTGCTATGATTTTTTCTAAATTGGGTTGCTTTACCGTGCCGATGTTTTCAACACTTCCGCCCAGGTCTAACTTGCGGTCTTCAATGGCATCGCTTGTGGTGCCCAGCACTTTTCCGCCGGCAAGATACCACGTCTCTGCAAAGGAGCCCAACGTGCACACAACGCGTTGCGGCGAGTGAACGGTAACGGTGTTGCCCAATGCATCCGTGAAAATAACTTCTCCCGCAGCTGTCTCCTGCTTGCTGTTTTGTTGCGGTGCGCAGGCAAACATGCCCATGCACAAGGCGCAAAGCAATAGCAAAACCACACCGATTTTAAGGGCATTTTTATGCATTGATTATTTCACTCTTTTTCTCTAACAGGCTGCTGCCTTGAAGCATTTCTTCCACTTGCTGCATACCCAATTTCTCCACGGTCGTGCCAAATCTTTCGCCCGTTTTGCCTTCCGATTTATAGAGCAAAATTATTTTTTCAATCAGCTCAAAAAGCTCTTCTTTTGAAACCACAATGTGTTTCATAAGATCCCCTCTGCGCACAAGTTTTCCCCATTTGCCCCCCAAATACACTTTAAATCCTTTTTGCCCGCTCGGCACAACATCAAAAGGACAAGTACCTACGCATTTACCGCATTTGGTGCATACTTGCGGATCGGGTCCTGTGTACTTTTTAAATGTCTTAACCGGGCATTTCGGCTCAACGGAGCACACTTCGCAACCCACACACTTATCCAAGTCAAAATTCGGTACATATACGCCCACAACGCCAATATCATTGATATCGGGTTTAATGCAGTTATTGGGACATCCTCCTACGCCGATTTTGAATTTATGCGGCAATTTAACGCCTCTGTATCCTTCATAAAATTTATAGTGAATTTCCAGCGCCATATCCTGTGTGTCAAAATTGCCGTGGGGACATACGGTGCCTTTGCACGCGGTGATCGGCCTTACTTTTGCCCCTGTGCCGCCCGCTGCCAAATCCACTTTTTCAAGGGCGTCGATGACATTTTGAATATTGTCATAAGAAATCACGGGCAGCTCAAGCCCCATGCGCGAGGTGATCGTGATTTTTCCGTTCCCATACTGATCTACAATTTCGCAAACCGCACGCATTTGTTCACTGCTCAATACGCCGTTTTTGGTTACAACACGTGCCGATGTATTTTTTCCGTCTCGGTTGGGCACAAATCCCATGCCCTTGTATTTTTTTCTTTCTTCATCCGTCATATGGTTCATCGTTTTATGCCTCCTTGTAAAAATATGGTACTTTTTTTGTCATTATATCTCTTTGAGCGGCTGTTTTCAATCCTCAATTCTACTCGGTGCCATTGAAATCCTCTTTACATTTAAAAAAAAATCTGCTTTAATGTAAAAGAATCAGTCTTGCATCCCTATCGTCGGCCAAGGCAGGCTACGGGAGCGAGAACAGGAGGAAAAAATGAAAAATCTATTAAAAAACCCGCGCAACCTCACCTTTTTGGGAGTTATGTTCGGACTCAGTGTCGTTTTACTGTATGCAACGATGATACCCGGCTTTGGTGCCAGTATTGCCGTTGTTATGTTTTTGCCCACCATTCTCACCGGCATTATCAAAGGTCCCAAAGCCGGTTGGCTCATGGGCACAGCCGTTGGCATCGTCATCATGATTCGTGCCATGACCATGCCCATGTCGCTTTTGGATCCCTTATTCATCAACCCGTTGGTTTCTGTCGTTCCCCGCATGTTTATCGGCCTTGTGGCCTATTGGGTCTACACCCTCATCGCCCGTCAAAGCAAAAACACCGGGCGCATTGCCGTTGCCGGTGCTGTGGCTGGCGCGTGCGCAATGATTACCAACACCATTTTGGTTATGGGATCTCTCTACATTTTTTATGCGGATAAAATCGCAGAACTTATGGGCGTGGGATTTAAAGTTTTGCTCATCGGCATTCTCACATCCAGCGCCATCATCGAGGCAGTAACCGCCGCTATTTTGACTTCGGCGATTATTACCATCTACAAAAAAACCAATCGCGGGCGCAGCGTTTCATAGACGCGCGCCCCAAAATACGAAACAGGCGGTATAAGCATGATCTTAGTCATTGATATCGGAAACAGCACCTGCAAATTCGGACTTTTTTATAAAAATGAAATTGTTGCCGTATGGAAAGCCGTAACGCGCGACCAAAAAACCAGCGATGAATATGGCATCTTAATTCACTCGTGGTTTCAACAAAACAAATTTGACCCTGCCAATGTTAAGGGCGTTGTGCTCTCTTCGGTGGTGCCCAACCTCACGCACTCCTTTGTCAACGCCATTTCAAAGACCTTCAACTTGACACCGCTGATTGTAAAAGCCGGTGTCAAAACAGGCATTGCCATCCAGGTAGACGACCCCCGCGAAGTGGGCTCAGATCGCATTGCCGACGTGGTGGCAGGATTTTATTTATACGGCGGCCCTTGCCTGGTGATGGATTTTGGCACCGCCACGACCTTTAACCTGGCAAACGGCGACGGCGTGTTTCATGCCGCCGTCACCTCCCCCGGCATTCAAATTTCCGCAGATGCCCTTTGGTCCAAAACCGCCATGCTTCCCCATATCGAAATTGCATGCCCTCCGTCCATTTTGGCAAAAAATACGGTGACAAGCATGCAAGCAGGGCTCGTTTACGGCCATGTGGGGCAAGTGGAATACATCATCAAAAAAATGCGCGAAGAAGCGCAATGTGAAGACGCAAAAGTCATCGCCACCGGCGGATATGCACAAATCATCCGCGCCAAAACCGATATCATCGATATCTATGACCCCCTTTTAACGCTAAAGGGTCTAAAGTTGATCTGGGATAAAAATAATGGCCGATAATATTTTTCAAACCTTGACAGCGCAACAAAATTTTATAGCCCTAGCTCCATTGGCAGGTGTAAGCGACCTGCCTTTTCGCACGATATGCCGCAGCCACGGCGCCACCATTGTCTATACGGAAATGGTCAGCGCCAAGGCGCTTTGCTACCAAAACAAAAAAAGCGCCGAGATGCTTGCAACCACAGCCCAAGAGGCGCCCTGCGTTGTGCAGCTTTTTGGCTCGCAACCGCAAAGCTTTGCCCATGCCGTAAAAGATTATATTAATGATTCCGACTTTGCGGCCGTGGATATCAACATGGGTTGCCCCGTGCCCAAGGTTACCAAAAACAAAGAGGGCAGCGCCTTGATGCGCAACGAAGAACTTGCCTTTGAAATTGTATCTGCCGTCAAAGATGTCTCACAAAAACCCGTCAGCGTCAAGATCCGTGCAGGCTGGGACAATGATAACATCAATGCACCGTCTTTTGCACTGAAAATGCAACAGGCGGGTGCGGATATGATTATTGTGCACCCACGCACCAAAGAGCAGGGTTTTTCCGGCAAAAGTGACTGGTCTGTTATTGCTGCGGTCAAGGATGTTTGCACTGTGCCCGTCATTGCCAACGGAGACATTTTCAGTGTCGAAGACGCTGCAAATATTTTGACACAAACCCATGCCGACGGCATCATGATCGGCAGAGGTGCTATGGGCAATCCCTGGTTGTTTGGGCAAATCGTCTCCGAAAGAGCCCATAAGCGCCATAGTTCACCAGGCCCTGAAGAAATTTTTGCACAAATCCAAACACATTTGGATATGGCCTGCGCACATACACATGAAAAGGCTGCCGTTGCCGCCATGCGAAAGCATCTCTTTTGGTATACAAAAGGACTTGCCAATTCCGCGAAGATTCGTAAAGAAATCTCACTTGCCACCACGCAAACAGCGGCGACGGATATTTTAAAAAAATATTTGTTCCCTTAAAAACGTTGCAAAGAAAAACACCCCGCTGCAACGCAGCGGGGTGTTTTATTTTTATTTTCCGAATTTTGTTGTGTCAATGATGAATCGATCGTGGGTGCCTTTGCCGATCAGCTTTTCGCCATAGTAACTCTCCACGTCAAACATCAATTTTTTTCGGTCGATTTCTCTGAGAACCGCTTTGGTCACCACGGTTCCGCCCACAGGGGTAGCTGCCAGATGATCAATGCACACGCGCGTTCCCACGGTGGTAAAGTTTTTTGCAAGTCCTTCTTGTGCCGCTTCAAAGCTTGCCATTTCCATCAAGGTAATCATATAGGGCGTCGAAAGCACCTGCGCCGAACCGCTGCCCATATGCTGCGCTGTCATTTCCTGTGTAACAACTGTTTCCAATTCTTTGCTCATACCGACTTTTACATCAAATTCCATCTTTATTTCTCCTCTGTACTTTTTTCTCGTTTATATTGCGGATACTACTCTGTTTCTTTTTTTTCTATTGCGGCATGGGGTTCCGCTTCCAAAAACAATGCGCGAAATTCTTCGCCCTTTAATGTTTCTTTTTCCAACAGCGCCTTGGTGATGTGATCAAAGGCGGCACGGTGCTCAATAATAATCTTTTGTGCCCGCTCATAGGCAGCATCGATAATGCTTCTGATTTCCTTGTCGATTGCCGCCGCCACTTCTTCGCTGTAGTTTCTGGTTCTGCCAAAATCGCGCCCGATAAACACCTCCTGCGCATCGGCACCAAAGGTCATAGGACCAAGCAGTTCGCTCATACCAAACTCGGTAACCATTTTTCGTGCAAGTTCGGTGGCACGCTCAATGTCGTTGGTTGCACCGGTGCAGATATCGTCCAAAACCACTTTTTCCGCCGCTCTGCCGCCCAGCAGGCCTGCAATATTATCCAACAGCTTTTGTTTTTTCATATGCATCGCATCGTTTTCCGGCAATGATATGGTGTATCCTGCCGCCATGCCACGGGGAATAATGGAAATTTCATGCACCTCATCGCAGTTTTCCAACACCTGCATGACCACAGCGTGACCCACCTCGTGAATGGCCGTAATTTCTTTGTCTTCTTCCGTAACCACGCGGCTCTTTTTTTCGGGTCCGGCAAGAATGCGTTTTTTTGCCTCTTCCATTTCGTTGTCCGTAATGGTTTTTTTGCCTCTCCTTGCCGCCAACAATGCCGCTTCATTTACCAAGTTTTCCAAATCCGCTCCTGTGAATCCCACCGTGCCCTTTGCTATGACTTTTAAATCAACACTTCTGTCAATGGGTTTGTTTTTCACATAGATTTGCAAAATCTCTTCTCTGCCTTTAACGTCCGGCACGCCGATGACGATTTGTCGGTCAAACCTGCCGGGACGCAACAGCGCCGGGTCCAGCACGTCGGGACGGTTTGTGGCTGCAATGATGATAATGTTTTCGTGTGCACCAAAGCCATCCATCTCCACCAGCAATTGGTTAAGCGTCTGCTCTCTTTCGTCGTGGCCGCCGCCCAGTCCCGTGCCTCTTTGTCTGCCCACTGCGTCAATTTCATCGATAAAGACAATGCAGGGTGCATTTTTTTTCGCGGTATCAAACAAGTCGCGCACACGCGAAGCACCGACCCCTACAAACATCTCCACAAATTCAGAGCCGCTGACAGTAAAGAAGGGCACGTCCGCCTCTCCTGCCACCGCTCTGGCTAAGAGCGTTTTGCCTGTTCCCGGAGGTCCTACCATCAACACGCCCTTGGGAATTTCGGCACCCAATGCCTGATATTTTGATGGACTCTTTAAAAAGTCCACAATTTCCGCCATTTCTTCTTTTTCTTCATCTGCGCCGGCAACATCTTTAAAGGTCACTTTTTTGTTGGTACCCGGCGTAAACATTTTTGCACTGCTCTTGCCAAAGCCCATGACCTTGCCGCCGCCGGAAGATTGCTGGTTGAGCAAATAAAATACAAAGATGACGACACCGACCATTAACAACAGCGGTACAATGGTGCTGATCCAGGAGTTGTTGGCGGGAATCACATAATTTACCTGGATTCCACCCGGCTGAATGTATTTCAAAACCAGCTCGTCAAAAGAATTATAGGGTATATAAGTCTTTGCCTCTGTGCCGTTTTTTAATTTTAGTGCGGCAATATATTTTCCTTTATCAATGGTCATCTTTTCCACGTTTTCCGCTTCAAGATGCTGAATAGCCTGGCTGTAAGGAATAAATTCCGCCTTGGCTCTCATGTTGTTCAATGTCATTAATGTAAACATAATGCCTAAAATAATGACCATGTAAAACATCAATACTCTTAAATTTCTCTTCATTATCCAAATCCTAATTTTTTATTTTTTAACTGTACACTTCCGGCTTCAATATGCCCACATAGGGCAAATCGCGATATTTGTTGGCATAGTCCAGTCCATATCCCACCACGAAAACATTGGGTATGTCAAATCCTTTATAGTCGATATCAATGTCCTCTGAGGGCTCTCGCACACCGGTTTTGTTAATTAGCACACACAATTTAAGACTTTTCGGGCGATATTCTTTCAACTTCTTGATAAGACCCTTTAGCGTAATGCACGTATCGGCAATGTCTTCGATGATAATGACATCTCTGTCCTTTAAGTCCAAATAGGCATCTTTGAGAATCGTAATTTCTCCTCGGCTGCGCATGCCTTTTCCATAGGAACTGACTTGCATAAAATCGATTTCCGCGTCCACTTGCATCTGCCGCATCAAGTCCACGGCAAACACCGCTCCGCCATTGAGTATGCAAAGCAATATGGGCACACTGCCCGCATAATCTTTGTCTATTTCTTTTGCGATAGACTCCACTTTATCACTGATCTGCTCTTTGGTCAATAATATTCTTTCCACGTCTTTATGCATTTTCGCTCCTATCTCAGCTGTCTTACTGCGATTTTTATGATGTTTTTTGTGTGAGGTTCTATTTTATATTTTTCGCTGATTTCATGCCCCAAAACCCAAACAATCTCTTTTTCGTCACATAGCATCATCGTGCTCTCTCTTTTGACTTTGGGAATTTTGCGATCAATAAAATACTTCTTGATACTTTTGCTGCCGCCCATTCCCAAGGGATAAAATCGGTCTTGCGGGCGCTTGTTGCGCAGACAAAGGCTTCCGTTTATTTTATCATAGTCAATGTATTTTTCATATAACGATTGGCTATTTTTCTCAAACTTTTCCGTTTCCTCTATCGATATTTCTATCCCCAATGCGTCTATTCTTGTTTTACCGCTTTTTTTTACATCAAAGCAGTATGTTTTTGCCGTCTCGTCGCCCCTGATACCTTTTGTGATTTGAAAATTTTCATAACACCGCTCAAATTGCAGCCCTCCCGGCATGTCCAATACCCAGGTGGTCTTTTGTTGCTCTTGTTGCAAAATTTGTTCAATATGTTTTTCTTCAATATCCGTCAGTGCTTTTGCTCTGTCAAACATAGCGCGAATAAGATAGGGTCGCAGATAGGGTTTTGTGTTTTCGAATACTTCCACAGGCAGACTTATCTTGCCTTCTTGCTGCCGAATCATATTTTTTCTCTCTTCGATTTCGTCTGCAATTTGCGCAGCCAACCTCTGGGCACTTGCCCCCAAACGCACAATTATTTTTTCAAAATCCTCGTCTGCTTCTTTGCAGCGGGCAATGAAGATATTTCGCACGCGATTGCGCAAATAGTCGTTTTGTGCGTTGGTGGCATCTGTGGCATATTTTATCTTTTGTCTGCGGGCATATTGTATGATTTCTTTCTTTTCAAAACCAATCAGCGGGCGGATGATGCCGTCTTTTCGCTTGATTGCAATGCCTTTCAAGCCATCTACGCCGCTTCCCCGCATGCAGCGCATGATAAGGGTTTCAATGTGGTCTTGCAAATGATGTGCCGTGGCTATTTTGTCTGCCTGCAAATCTTGTTTTAGCGAAAACAGTTCCCGATACCTGACCTCTCTTCCCGCCAATTCTATCGACATTTTGTTTTCTTTGGCATAAAGGGCAACATCCGCACGCACGCAATAAAAAGGCACGCAAAGCGCTGCGCACATCCTTCTTGCCTTTTGTTCGTCACCCAACGCTGCACTGCCGCGGAGTCGGTGATTGATGTGCAGTGCGGAAAGCGTAAAATTTTCTGCGCTGCTGATATGTTTGAGCGCATACAACATCGCCGCCGAATCCACGCCGCCGGATAAGGCCACCAGCACATGCTCGCCGCTGGCGATGAGGTTCTTTTCGTTGATAATGTCGCGCAATTTGTTTTCAAAATTTGCCGTAGTATTCATAAGCGGATTTTTCTTTCTTCTGCTGATAACCGAGAAAATCAAACAGGCGCTGCAGCGCCTGTTTTGTTGAGTCATGCATTATTTGCCGTACACCCTTCTTCGATATCCGTCAACCGGTGTTCTTGCACCATCTGCTCGCACAAGGTAATTCCGCGGCACATACGCATTATCAGTTTACCGCTGCTTTCTTCCGAACCTGACGGGGTTCACTGAACCATATTGCACGAAGCCCTGTGGTCAACACTTCAAAATGCAGTCCCTGAACCGACTGCCGATATACCTCCAAAGGGGATTCTGTCCTGCTATAGCGGATTGCAGGCTACAAGGCACCGCTAACTCCCCACATAGTACGGCTTATGAATTTTATCATAAAATACCATAAAATTCAATGCTTATTTAGCTTGAAGCTTGCTTAGCCGCCTTGCGCAAATGAAAGGCTTTGGTCAAAGGCGTTTTGATTTGCTTTTTATGCATCACCAGTGTAACAACCGCTCCAACCATCAAGCCCAGATAATAGTTGAGACCTCTGGCAAGCAAAAGCGCCACCAACACCAATTCTCCGCCAAATATTGCACCGTAGACTGCAAGAAAGCTTGCCTCCGCCGCACCAAAGGCACCGGGAATCGGCAAGGATTCGATTGCCAGCGTCATCGTTGCCTGAATACCGATTAAGGCAAACAGTCCCCATTCAGAAAGTCCCAGCGCTCTGTATACAAAATACGATATGCTGTAGAGCAACAGCAAGTGCAGCGTGGTCAATGCCAGTGTACGCAGCAGCAACAGCGGTCGCTTTTGTATGTGTTTGGCACAACTGCGATATTCCTGCATTTGCATACGGGCCTTTTCCTGCCACTTCTCTTCATTTTTGACAATGCGTATTTTTCTCAAAAAATGAATGAGCTTTGCAATGAGATTTGGCACCAATCGCGGCGAAAAAGCAAGCCCGATAAAGGCGATGACAAGCAAGAGTTGTATGGCGGCGCCATAAATGATTAAAACTTTCAAAATGTTAAATTTTAATACCGCTTTCATCGCCCCGCTAAAAAACGCCACAAGCGCAATGAGCAGTACACTGATATGATAAGCCAGGTTAAAAAGCAAAATCGCAATAGAAGAAGAACCCGGTGGTATTTGGTCTCGATTCATGTAATAGATTTGTGCCGGCTGCCCCCCTGCGCAACCCGGTGTTATGGAACTGAAATAAAAGTCCACGAACGAATAGCCATAACAGCGCATCACAGAAGGCTTGTAGCCAAAGGATTTGAGCAACGAACGAATGGAGATAGCCTCCACGAAGAAAAATACCGCCATAACAACAACACCCATCCATAAAAATCGTTTGTCCGCATTTTTCACAATATCGATAAGGCGCATGAGGTTGTTGTCTTTGAGCAAAAAAAACATCGTGGCCGCTGCCAACACGGCAATAATGGCCAGATTAATCAGTTGCTTTTTTCGGCTTACAACGTTTTTTGTCTCTTGCATCATTCGCTCTCCCGCTCACTTGGTTTTATGAAACGATACCCTTGTTGCCTCACAAGAGGTATCCACTGCTCCAACGCTTTTATCATCATCTGCGCGCTGCCTTGCTGCCCTCCGGTGTCCTCGGCGGAATCGTGCAGCACCACAACCATCCCCGGCGTCAAGCGATGGTTTAATCGCTCGACCAATTCGGTGCTCTCCGTTTTTTTCCAGTCCCCCACAATGGCCGTCCACCACAGAGCTTTGAGCCCTTGCTTGCGTGCATATTTTAGCGTAAACAAATTGATGTTGCCGTAGGGCGGACGATAGAAATTGGGATGCATGTTGTTGTCACGCAGTTGCGCCATGCCTTTTTCAATGGATTCTTTTGTTTTTTTCGGCGTCAAAAACCACATGTTTTCGTGTGCACTGCCGTGCAGACCCACCCTGTGTTGCTGCTGTACAATTTTTTTTGCCACCGAAGGATATTTTTGCACCTTTTGCCCTAGGAGAAAAAAAATCGCTTCGATATCTGCTTCTTCCAACACGTTCAAAAGCTGCTGCGTATAGACTGCATCCGGTCCGTCGTCAAAAGTAAGAAGGATTTCTTTTTCTTCGCTGCATCGGTTATTTTTCAGATATTTATATACAATAGTGGGAATCGGCCCGTAACAGAGCCACGCCAGCAGCACGATGCCCACAATAATTGCAATGATCACGAGATACACACGCGCCTTTCCGCATTCTGTAAAAACTCCACCAAAGCCGCCTTTGCAAGATACTCTTTGGTTTGTCTCATATTTAAGCGATAGCTTTGCAGCAATTCGCCGTTTTGGGCAACTTCTTCCACCGCAGTCAAGATATCCTCGGTTTTCTTGGGCAAAATACACCCCATTTTTTGTGTGGCAATATAAGTGGCATTTGTTTTTTCTTGCTGCAAATAAGGCGCAAACGACAACAACGGCACTTCGGCATGAATCGCCTCAAAGGTTGTCAGTCCGCCCGGCTTTGAAATCAAAACGTCGGCGCGCTGCATGTAGTCCGCAACATTGTTGCAAAATCCCAACACATCAATATTGGCGAAATTTTCTTTTAACAACCGACGATAGAGACGCTTGTTTTCA
Organism: uncultured Eubacteriaceae bacterium; assembly: GCA_937880125.1. Classification (GTDB taxonomy): domain Bacteria; phylum Bacillota; class Clostridia; order Eubacteriales; family UBA1433; genus UBA1433. The sequence continues at coordinate 1,079 of CALFLU010000024.1, read as the reverse complement.
CCGCAAATAATGGTGCTGTGGGTGTTTTGCATACGATCCAGCTCACGATAAAATTCCATATTGGTAGGCAGCAACCCCAGTCCGCCGCCCATCAACAACAATTCCTTGACTTCTTTTTCCTCTCCGCTCAACAGTTCAATGGTACCTGCGCATCCCTGCTCATATTTTCCCGATACGGGAATGCCGGATACACCGATATTTTTCGCGTTTACACCGCGCTGTATCAGCTCTTGCTTTGTTTGCTCTGTGGCCACCAAATAATAATCCGTATCTTCGTTGATCCACACATTGTGTGCACTTAGGTCCGTAACGCAAGTAACCAGCGGAATTTGCATTCTTTTCGTGCGTTTATGTTCTGCCAAAAAGTGAGATGCCAAAGAATACGTGGAAATAATGACATCCGGGTTTTGTCGCATAATTTCGGCATCCAGCTTTTTAACAATATATTTTTCAGGCGCTTTAAGCAATTTTTCTACGCGGCCGCTGGAGTCCAGGGCATTTTTGTATACACGATTATACAGCCAACTCGTTTTGCCGACGACCGCTTTGTAAATGGTGTAAAACCATCTGCTTGTTTTCCCCAAAACAATTTGCGAAAAGTCAACCACCGTGCTGTCTGCCTCCAGATCGCTTTTTAAAATTTTTTCTTCCAGATTTTTGGCTGCGGCATAGTGCCCCATTCCAAATTTGCAAGTAATAATCAGTATTTTCATGTCACTTAATCCTTTTTAATATTTTGCTCATTTTTTCTGATAGGACGGATTATTTTATCTGTCTGTATACCATTATACTTGCCTGTATGAGAATATTCGGAAGCGTTCCTTAAGATTTGATTAATAATTTATTGGATTTTGATGAAAAAAGAAACGAAGAAAAAAACTCTCGATTTCTCGAGAGTTCAGGTTGTTTTTGAAACATCGACCCAGGTGCCTTGTGTGATGTTTTTTAAGTCCTCCACGGTGATATCCACAGCGGATGCCGCCGTTCCCGCCGCAGGAAAAACGCGCTGAAATTGCTGCAACGAAACATCCAAATACACCTCCACACCTTCCGGCAGGCCAAAGGGGCAAACCCCGCCC
>CALFLU010000023.1 GCA_937880125.1 uncultured Eubacteriaceae bacterium | reverse complement strand
GGCCAGAGAGCAAATTTTCTCGGCAGCCGCCAGCGCTATTTCGGCAATTTGCTCTCTGGCCTCTTCAACGGTTTTGCGTTTTTGCTGTTCAAGCTGCGCCTCGGTTCGTTTCAAAACTTCTCCCGCCTGTTCTTCGGCAGCGTGAATAATTTGCCTTGCCTGAGACTGTGCCTTTTGCCTGGCGGCTTTTAAAATTTCTCTTCCCTGTTCCTCTAACGAAACAATTTGCTCCTCATAGGTCTTTTTCAGCGCCTCTGCCTGCACATTTACCTTCTGTGCATGCTCCACGGCGTCTGTAATGTTCTTTTGTCTCGTCTGCATAAATCCCCTGATTTTTGCAAAGAAAAATTTCTTCATGATGAGATACAAAATCATCACGTTCACAAGAATCATTACATAAGACCAGTCAAATTGAATCAACCCTGTTGTTTCCAAAAATATCTACCCCTTATTCAAAAACATTACTTACAACAATCGTATCAACGGGTTTGCAAACAGCAAAACAATGGCGACGATAAAACAGAAAATCCCTGTGGTTTCCGAAATGGCCATGCCCACAACCATGGTTCTGAAAATATCTCCCTGTGCCTCAGGCTGCCTGGCAATGCCTTCCACCGCCTTGCCCGCTGTGATTCCCTGCCCGATGGCAACGCCCATAACGCCAAACATTGCAAGCGCCGCGCCAATGGCCGATAGTCCCAAAACAAATGCTTCTGAAGAAATTCCTGACATACTGTATCCTCCTGATTTAAGTTTTTTTATCTATAATTAATGACTTGCTTTTTCCTCATGTCCAATGCCGTTGGAGATAAACACCATCGACAATGTCGTAAACACATAGGCCTGCAAAATGCCTTCAAAAATATCAAAGAAAAAATTAAAGGGCAACGGAATGCCAATCATAAAAATCGGCACACTGCCGGTGAGTTTTGCAGACAGGCTCGCCAGTCCGCCATAGAGCAGCGACATGATAATAGCACCGCCCGTGATGTTGCCAAACAAACGAAAGGCCAACGAAACGGGAAAAGCCAACTCACTGATTAAGTTGATGGGCAGCATCAATGCATTGGGCTCCGCCAGATGCTTTACATAACCCAGCGCCCCCCGCGACTTGACCGCATTGTAATGAATCAAAAAAAACGTGATCGTTGCAAGAGCAAAGGTGGTATTGACATTGGCCGAAATGGGCCGAAACCCGAAGAGCGCCAATAAGTTTCCCACCACAAGCACCGAGAGCAGTGTCCCCACATAGGGCGCAAACCGAAGATTATTGCGCCCCATGGTTTGTTCCACAAAGTTATAAATAAATTCAACAATCCACTCCGCCGCCGCCTGCAGCCCCCTGGGCACCTTTTGCATTTTTCGTGTCGCAAAAAAAGTAAACAAAATCAGAATCCCGCTGATAATCCACAGCAGCACCACGGTTTCCGTAATATAAAATTGTCCGATTTCAATTATTTTGCGCGGTCCGAGTTCCATTTTGCTCTCCGATTATTTCGTCTTGATCGTGCGCTTTTGAAGCCTTTGACGAAGATTGCAATAATATATGCCTATTTTAATGGTCAAAAACCCTATCGCAGCCGCAAACGCCGCCAAATTGCTGACCTTCAGCGCGGCAAAAAAAACAAACCCAAAAATAAACAGCCGCAAAATCGCCGCCATAAAGCTCACAAAAAAACCGCTGTGCCCTATCTTGCACACGAGCAACGAGGTAAGATACAATAAATTAAAATTAACAATGGCAATGGCGGTGCCCAGCAACAAACCGTATAAAAACTGAACGTTGAATCTTAAAAAAATCAACGAAATGATTTCAAAAATAATAAATACGACCATGGCATACAAAATGATTTGATTTTTGTACTTATAGGCAGACAAATTATTCATCTTATTCCTCATCTGCCCGGCTTTGCATCTCACCGTCGACCGTCTTTCTGTTGATAATCAAAATGACCTGCCGATAAGCGAAGACAAAACCCGAGGCAATACCCAACAGCAAAAACAAAATCAAAAATATATAGCGTGTTCCGAGTCTTTGGTCTAAGTATTCACCCGCAAGTGCCGCCAGCACAATGGGAACAGCCATGCCCAAGCCCAGTCGGGTAAACAGTGCAAATGTGGGAAAAATATCGGGGAGTTTCTTTTTATTCATCAGGATGCTCACTTTTTTTCTATCAATTTCACATATCGCTTATTCTCAATAATACGTCTTTAAACAAAAAAAGTAAATACCTTTTCCATGAATACTGAACAACTCGATATGCTGATTTTACACATCAATTCTAAATATAAACTGAATAACAGAGTTTCTCGACAATTTCAAAATAGTTGTTGAAAAACAGTTCGAATTGTGACTGAACATTCTTGCTAATTTTATATAAAATCTTCTTGCTCAAGTATAACACAATCCCCCCGGGCATGCAAATAAGAGCTCTGTTAGCACTTGGGAACGAATGCGTATCCATGCTCCTGAAAACAATAAATTGCTTCTACATATGATAGAAATAAGAATGTTTTTTATACGATTTCGCATTTGTCGCCTGTCAACGGTTTGCAGGCAGCCAAACAGATATTGCGACAATGACCCATACAGCCTTTTGTCGATAAAGCGACAATCTATTCGTCCGCAACGCCGACGACATTGACCCATGATCATAAATGAGTCAGATTATTGCTTTTTCTTCCCCTTTGAGATTTTTTTCAGCTTGGTTTTTCTTTTTTCACGACCCTCGCCGTCTTTTTCCGTTTCTTCTTTAAAAATGACTTGGGCAATCCCCCCGCTGTGCGCAACAAACATCACTTTCGCAAAGGCGTAATCTTCAAACTTGTCATAGAGCCTTCCGGCGCTGCAGGTGCCTTCAAAGACCGTATATCGGCTGTTTGCCACGTAGCCGATTGTGTCGATAAAGGGCAGCTCTACACGTATCGCCTCTTTGTCAAAGTCGTTTGCAGGCTCCTTGATCAAAGTCACAATACGCCCTGTCTGAAAAGGTTTCATTCCGAAGTAATGTTTTTGACCCGTTATCGTAATAAAATAATTTGTCATTTTTATCCCTCCGCACTTGAATATCCTTAAAAATATTTTATCAACTTTTTTTCTTCGGGTGCAAAACTTTTCTCTTTTCATGTACCACAAACAGCCCATAGCCATCGCAACCCGCCCGCTTATGAGCAAAGATATCGCTTTATTTTTTTCCATGAAAAAAAGCCCCTCTTCATACAATAAAAGAAAGACTTCACCTGCATTTTATTCTGTTTTTGGCAAAGAACACGAGTTTGATACAAAATGCACCCCCTCGCCTTGTTCCCGTTTGTTGTGTGAACACCCTTGCTGTTTTCCGTTTGTTCCGTGTGCAGAGTGTGAACACACTGTTCATTTTCCGTTTGTTGAGTAATTACTGCTGGTTGTTTACTTGTCTCACACTCCAAACACCCTACCTCGTCACCACAAGGTAGGGTGTTCACTTTTGTTCTATTACCAAATGTATCGATGGTGTGCAGGATTTCGCCTGTGGGAGAGCCGCTTAATATTAGGTGCCATAATTCTAAAATTAATATTTTATAAACTTAGCCCCTGGAACGCCACAAATACTGCATTTTTCAGGCTGCAATTTCTCGATATTTCCGCAGACCGGGCAGAGATAGTAGAAAACTTCTTCCGTCTGGTCAAGGTTCTCTAACGCTTCTTGATAAAGCCCAGCATGAACCTCTTCCGCTTTCATTGCAAATGTAAAGGACATCAACGCAGCCTTGTTTCCTTCTACTTCAGCTTCCTTCACGAAGTCAGGATACATTTCTTTATATTCGTAAGTTTCTCCTTTAACCCCGTCCTTCAAGTTATCTGCTGTCGAACCGATTTTTCCTGCCACTTCAAAGTGCTTTAGGGCATGAATAGTTTCGGCATCAGCTGCAGCTCTAAACAATTTTGCTGCATTGAGATTCCCGTCTTTTTCAGCTTTCTTTGCATAGGCTGTATATTTTCTGTTTGCTTCGGCTTCTCCAGTAAATGCAGCCATCAAATTTTTAAGTGTCT
>CALFLU010000022.1 GCA_937880125.1 uncultured Eubacteriaceae bacterium | reverse complement strand
GCTACCACCAATTGTCCGGGACAGTTATAATTAACGGGATATACTTCTTGATATTTTTTGCAAAGCTCTTCCACTTTTGCATTGTCCAATTTCAATACGGCAAGCATGCCGCTTTGACGCTTCTGCGCCGCGCGTTGCATGATTTCGCCGCGCTTGCATACAAAATCAAACCCGCCTTGCAACGAAAATATGCCGCCATAAGTCAATGCCGCTATTTCGCCCAAGGAAAAGCCTGCAACCATATCCGCGACAATGCCCGCTTCTCGCAGTGCCTCTGCCGCTGCCATTCCCACACAAAACAAGCAAGGCTGTGTGTTCATCGTCTGCGACAGCTCTTCCTTAGTTCCGTTAAAACATTGGTCTGATGTATTGGCTCGCACGGCATCTGCCATGTCAAAAACCGCCTTGGCCGACGGGGAAATATCATACAATTCCTTGCCCATTCCCGAATATTGGGCACCTTGTCCCGCAAAAATCAATGCAATCTTTCCTGCCATTGTTTTCATATATCCTTTCTGTTGCTGTGTGGTGTGTATATATTTTCTGCATTGTTCAAAATGGTCTTTGAGCAATGCAGAAAATACAGACTATTTTACTTTTGCTGATACAAAGTCTACCAACTCGCCTACATTTTCAAAATTTTCTTCAAGCTCTAATTCGATACCCAAAGATTCTTCAAGTTCCATGAGAATTTCAACAAAATCCAACGAGTCGATTCCCGCATCTTTAAATGTTGTTTCTCTTGTTACTTCAAGACCGTCCAATGACGAATGTTGTTTTAAAACTTCCACTACTTTTTCGTAAACCATTTTTTTCTCCTGATTATAATTTTATACAAAAGGGATTCTCCCTATTTTGTCCATCTAACCACACAAGCACCTGTGGTAAGCCCGCCGCCAAATGCGCTAAGTACGATATAGTCTCCCGCCTTTAGCTTGCCTGCTTTGTTCAATTCGTCTAAGGCAATGGGGATACTTGCCGAGGAGGTGTTGCCGAATCTTTCAATGTTATGATAAAATTTTTCCGGCGCAATATCCATTCTGCGTGCCACTGCATCAATAATCCGCAAATTGGCCTGATGCGGAATGACATAGCTGACATCCTTTTGTGTAAGCCCGGACTGTTCCAGCACTTCCTGCACATCATTATACATCGCATTGACCGCAAATTTAAACACTTCTCTGCCCTTCATGTTGATACACGGTTTTTCTCCCGGAATCGTGAAAAACGGAGACAACCCCACATAGTAAGGTATTTTTATCACATCGTCGTCCCCTTTTGCCGTTAACTTCGAAGAAAGATAAGACTCCCCTTCTCCCAAAACCACCGCGCCTGCCCCATCGGCAAAAATAACACAGGTGGCTCTGTCCTCCCAATCCAACATTTTTGACAGCCTCTCTGCACCCAGTACCAGCATTTTTTTTGCTTTTCCGCGTGCAAAATAACCGGCGGCTACATCAAGTGTGTAGACAAATCCCGAGCACGCTGCGCTGATATCCATCGCAGGACACGTGGCACCAATCATTTTTTGAACCATGATTGCCACATTCGGCGAAGCCAAATCCGAAGATATCGTTGCACAAAGGATCATATCCAGCTCCTCAGGCTTCACCCCTGTATCGTCCAACGCCCTCATTGCAGCTTGATAAGCCATATCATGCGTCGTTTCATTGACTGAAATATGCCTTTGGCGAATGCCGGTTCGTTCTGCAATCCATTCATCCGAAGTATCGACCATTTTTGACAGGTCGTCATTTGTCACAATGTGCTCAGGTGCATAACTCCCTGTTCCTAATATTTGAAAATTCATGCTTGTTCACCTTCCCTTAAACTATTTTGGAAAAAATTGTTCAATTTTTGTATCGCTCCCACCAAACATCGGCGCTCTTCTGCTGTAAGATTTTCACTTAACTCTTTAACCATTTTCTGATGATAAAATCGGTGATATCTGTCTATCTTTTGCCCTTCTTTTGTGAGCCTCACACGCACCACACGCCCGTCTTCTCGACAACGCATTTTTTCGGTATAGCCTTTTGCCGTAATTTTATTGACTGCAATGGTTGCCGAAGGCATAGTAATACGCAAATCCTCTGCAATCTCCCCTATCGTTCGTCCATTTCCGTTTTTTCTGCCCACAGCTTCAATTAAATGCATCTCATTAATGGAAAGTTTCAATCGATGATCTTTTTTGATTGCCTGCTCTTCAAAATCCAAAATATTATAATAAGCTTCAACCAATATGTCGTTTAGTGCCACAGAAAATTCATCCATTGCTCCCTCCCAAAACTATTTAGTTAGTCTATCTAACTATTTTGTTATTATACTTCCTTTTTATTAATCTGTCAATATATTTGTCTATTTAGCCCACCAAACATCTCATTACAGAACCATATCAATGATACACCTATTGTCTGAAAGCCACTTTTTTCGTGCCCGATAATCAGACATATAATGCTCTACCATATTATAAAAATCTTTAGAGTGATTGGGGTGTTTTAAGTGTATCACTTCATGCAAAACCACATAGTCTATTATTTCCGGCGGACACATTGCAAGGCGCCAAGAAAAGTTGATGTTTCCCTGCCTCGAACACGATCCCCATTGTCGCTTGGCATCGGTTATTTTTACCGCGGCAACATTCAATCCCGTTTGACGCTGAAAATATACTGCTCTTTTACGAAAAATTTCCGATGCATTCTTTTTATACCAGCTTTTCAGCGCTTGCTCTCTATGCTCTTTTTTCAACGGTAAAAAAATTTTATTCGCTTGCATAAAAGATTCTTGTACCCCTGTTTGAATCGCTATTTGATAGGATTGCCCCAAATAATAGACCACTTGCCCGTCTTCAAAGGAAATCGTCGGATATTTTTCTTTGTGTTTCATCATTTCAGCTTGTTTTTGGTCAATCCAGTTCCTTTTGCTGCCGACCGCAGCCTCTATTTCTCGGCGCGAAACAAAAAACGGAGCTTTGACAACCAACGCCCCGCCATAACCAATACTTAAACCAATTGTTTTTCGCGCACTTCTTCGAATTTCATAATCATTCATCTTGTCTTCCCTTGATCCTGCCGACCTTTATTATCGAAAAGTCAATTTATTTTCATTGCCCTGTATGATTCTCTTTATGTTTTGTCGATGTTGAAAAATCCCAATCGCTGCAACTGCAATGGCTAAAAACGCATGAATGCCGGGTCCTTCCATAACAAATAATACAACGACATTCACAAGCAGTCCGCAAATCGAACCCAACGAGACCATCCTTGTCAAAAAAATCAGCACCAGTGCAATGCCTACAGATATGGCCAGTGACACAGGAGCCAGTACCAAAAACACACCGCAAATTGTGGCAATGCCTTTGCCGCCCCTGAACTTGAGCAGCACAGGCCAATCGTGTCCCAAAATAACAGCCAATGCCCCGATAGCCTGGGCATAGGCACCGCTGCTCAATGCACCGGCCAGCCACACCGCAAGAGCGCCTTTGGCAAAGTCGACCGCCAAAACAACCGCGCCTGCCTTTTTGCCCAGCACGCGCATGGCATTGGTCGTGCCCGCATTTCCGCTGCCGTGGTTTCTGATGTCGGTATTCTTTGTCAATTTCCCGTAAATATATGCCGGATTGATGTTTCCCAGCAAATAACAAAGAATAAAAATCACGAGATACATTGCCCTTGGCTCCTTCTGCTTTTTCATTATCATAAAGCAAAATAAAAAAACCGTCAATAGACGATTTTGTATTTTGCCGTTTTCGGCATCAGAGGCGGGCTAGAGACGAATGAAAGCAAAAGAAAAGATTTGTCCGAAAAAATCTGCATTTGTACAGATTTCCAGATATGCAAAAACGGAGGATGAGTGTTTTATACTTTAATCCTCCGTTTTTGCATTTTAACCTGTGACTGTTCGAGCCGATTTGCTCAAAACGGAACTTAATTTTTTAATAAATAAAAATGCTATTTTTCAGAAGCAACCTCCACACAATATCCGATGTGATCACATTCGGGGCATTTTAGTTTTCGGGTCTTTGGTGTGTGAGCAGAAAATAAAAATTTTCCTAATGTCGGCTTAAACCTGATGTTGCATTCCGCACAAATATACTCCGTATTTTTATAATACATCCTTGTTATTAAAATCCCCAACCATATAGCAAACGGCATTCCGATTGCAAAAGGCTGCCAAATACCTTTTACAATCCAAAGAGCTACTGATCCTATCACAATGACATCCATTACCAGTCCCACAATGACCATGGTGACATGCGTTGTTCTCAGTTTCTTTTTACTTTCCATCATGCGCTCTATATCGCGTATTGAATTTACCGAAATCCTGCCTGCATGGCAAATGCTTTCCCTGATAACCTTGATTGAATCCAGTTGTTTTTGCTTGTCTTTAATTTCACTATCAATTTGTTTGACCTGTTCATCAAATAACAACAATAATACTTTGCCGGGGTTGTCACTTTCCAATATATCTTTAATAGATGCAAGCGTAAGCCCCAAAGTTTTTAACATGCAAATCAGACGCATTTTATTAAGGTCATCTTCGGAATACAGCCGCCTGCCGCCTTCTGTGAGCTCAGACGGTTTCAGTAAATCTTTGGCATCATAGAATTGTACTGTCCGAACAGAGACTCCACAAAGCCTGGCCAGTTCTCCGGTTGAGTATTGCGACATAAAATTCACCTCCTTGACCTCACTTTACAGTATCACGTAACGTCACAAGCAAGGGGTTACGCAAGAGGATTTAATTTAAATTTATTTTTCGCTTTTTTTATGTACCAAATAAATCATCGTATCATTTCTCAACAATGAGAAAAAAATCGCTGTTTTATTAGTTTCATCACAAATATCGTACAATTTCGTCCTCTTTGCCGACAAATTTACCCTACCCTATAATTGGATGATGGGTGTTTATTGTCAAAGACAGAATACGAACCCGCAAGAGAAATTTTCAACGGAAGTCCTGAGCATCTGCCGATTCCGCTGTTTATACTGCTTCATCGCTTCTATTATCTACGATCATTCTTCGATAAACACTTTTGATATAATCTGTAATACCTTTCGGATTTTGTATGCTGACAATGGCATAAGCCATCTGCGGCGTCAAAACTCTCGTAGAGTAAGCAAAGTATCCCGGCACCCAATCCGTAGATCCATATTTTTCTTTGGCTGTGCGCAAGTCTTTAAATCCGTAAAATGCATTGCCTTTCTCGTAGATTAATTCGAGAAATTTCTCTGTCACAGTGTCTTTTTCGCCTTCTTCGTGAATACGCGCCAACGGTGCCAGACCTATACTCGCCCATTGGATTCCTTCTTTTCGAAATACTTCGAAGGCGTCATAATTGTTTTTTTCCCGTCACGCCGCCCGGCGCTTTGGCAAGACGTCTGGTTACGTCTGCATAATAGCCTTTCATTCCGCCAAACGGTAAAAACACATTGAACGCCACCATTGTTTCCTTTGCATCACGCGCATAAAAATATCGCCGATCCATCGGTTCACTCAATCCCATTCCGCCTACCGTAAAAACAAGCTCTCTGCTTTTTTTGCCCCGAAGCCACTCTTCAGATATGGCTTTCATTTCCGCCTCAATTCCTTTATCGGTTTTTTCTGTAGGCTTATATTCATGGGTCGTAAGACCCGCTTTATTGGCATGATTGATGTTTGCGCGCATTTTTGCCATCTTTCCTCCGGCTAAATTGTAGGAAAGCAAATTGATTCGCGCCTCTTCTCCGCATTTTACAAAATTATAACCCAAGGCCGCATACGTGTCTAAAAATGCTCCCGTAATACCCATAAAAATGCATTGATAGAAACCTTACAATTAAAAAAGTGCTTAGTGAATGGCGATGCATAATCAATCGCGAAAAAAGATTGATGATTAATAGCGCCACGGTCATCAGCCAGGCAATTTGTTTTCGTCTATATAAATTCCATGCCACAATCAATAATGCCACAGCCGTTAAGCGCTGTACGAAATGATTAAAGACGGAGTTACCATATAACCTATGCGATAAAGCAGGCACGTTAAAAAAAGAAGAGATGAGAACCACAGCAGACACGACTAAAACGAGGATTGTTGTAATATTGACTATCATTTTTGAAGCATTTTTTTCTGAAAGCATCCGCTCTTCTCTCAATACTAAAAAATTCTTGATGCCAGATATACAGTGTTTCATCTTCAATGTTGCTTTTTACGATAAAACTCATGCCCGCTCAGTGAAATAATAAACAAACCAAAAAATAAAATCCGAACTTTCGCCTATAGTTATAGTGGCAAGAGTTCGGTATTGTATCATCATTGGTGCCGGAGGCGGGACTTGAACCCGCACGAGAAATTTCCCACAGGATTTTAAGTCCTGTGCGTCTGCCGATTCCGCTGTTTATACAGTTTTATCGCTTCTTTTATCCGT
>CALFLU010000021.1 GCA_937880125.1 uncultured Eubacteriaceae bacterium | reverse complement strand
GCTGAGTGCGCGTGTAGGCGAAATCATTGAAATCGGTGCTGTAAAAATAAAAAATAAAGCGGTTGTGGCAGAATTCAGCACTTTGGTCAAACCCACGGTTGCGCTGCCTGCCAGAATCACGGAAATTACGACCATTACGCAATCCATGTTGGAGTCGGCACCCTGTATAGACAGTGCGTTGGAAGAATTTTTGCGATTTTGCGGAGATTGCAGGCTTATTTGCACCTACAATGCGGACTTTGATGCCGGTTTTATCGACAAAGCCTTGCGAGATGCAGGCAAAGCAGAAGATTTTGTTTATCTGGATGCGCTGCATTTGAGCAGACGCGTATTTCCCGAACTCAAAACCCATAAGCTGAAGTCTGTTACAAAGCATTTGAAGCTTGAAAATATGCAGGCGCATCGCGCGCTTTCGGACGCAGTGGTGACGGCAAAGATTTTGCTGCATATTTTTGATATCGCGCATAGGGACAACATCGAGCAAATAGCGCAGCTGCGTGACTATAAAAAAACCGCAGAAAGCGATCGGCGCAAACCTCACCATCATTGCATTGTGTTGGCAAAAAACCAGCAGGGCATTGAAGATATTTATCGCCTGGTATCCCATGCAAATATTCATTATTTTTATCGCAGGCCTAAAATTTTAAAAAGCGAAATCAGAAAATACAAAGAAAACCTCATTTTGGGCAGTGCCTGTGACGGCGGAGAGCTGTATCAGGCGTTTATTGACGCGCGCAGCGAAAAATATCTTTCTGATTTGGCCGATTTTTATGATTACCTCGAAATACAGCCGTTGGGCAACTACATGCACTTAATCGGCGATGAAGTTTTGCGCAGTACGGAAGATATTATCGAAATTAACCGTGAAATTGTCAAACTGGCACAAGAAAAAAACAAGCCGTTTGTGGCGGCAGGCGATGTGCATTTTCTCGATAAAGAAGACGGTATATTTCGCGCTGTGTTGATGAATGCATTAAAATATGATGATGTCGAAAACCAGGCGCCGTTGTATTTGCGCTCCACGGCACAAATGTTGGCGGAGTTTGACTATCTAGAAAAAGATATTGCACAGTTGGCTGTGGTGGAAAATCCGAATAAAATTGCTTCTTATTGCGAAGAGGGCATTGTACCCGTGCGCGAAGGATCCTACCCGCCGGTGATTGAGGGAGTGGGGCAAATTGTTTCGGAATACATCTACGAAAGGGCGCATGAAAAATATGGAGATGCGCTGCCGGAGCTGATTGCAAAACGTATCGAAAAAGAATTAACGGTTATTGATAAATATAACTATTCCGCGCTGTATTATTTGGCGCAAAAGGTTGTGCTCAAAGCCCACGACGACGGATACCTGGTGGGCTCGCGCGGTTCGGTGGGCTCTTCGCTTGCCGCAACCCTGCTGGGCATTACCGAGGTCAATCCGCTGCCCCCGCACTATGTGTGCCCCCATTGCACCCACACGGAATTTGCCGATGCGAAAATCTACGGGGTCGGTGCCGATTTGCCTGACAAATTGTGCGAGAAATGTAAGACACCCTACGAAAAGGATGGATTTGATATTCCCTTTGAATGCTTTTTGGGCTTTGAGGCACCATCAGCAAAGTGGCCTCCAGCCTGGCGCGCAATTATGTGAGAAAATACATGGAGGCCGGCGGGCACGAAATGAACATGGCAGAGCAAAAGCGTCTCGAAATAGGCTGCAGCGATGTCAAGAGCACCACGGGGCAGCACCCCGGGGGGCTTATTGTGCTGCCGGAAGGCATGGAAATTTATCAATTCACCCCTGTGCAGCATCCCGCAAATGATGCTGCAAAAGGGGTTATTACCACATCCTTTGACTATGATGCCTTAAAGGGAAGGCTATTGAAGCTGGACCTGTTGGGCCATGACGATCCCACGATGATTAATGCATTGCAAAACTTGACGGGATTTGAAGCAAAAAACATCAAGCTGGATGATGAAAAAGTTATGAGCCTGTTTACTTCCATTGATGCACTGCAGCTGAAAGATAAAAATATATTAACGGATGTGGGCACCTATGGCGTGCCGGAATTCGGCACAAAATTTGTGCGCGAGATGTTGCGGCAAGCCGAACCGAAATGCTTCGACGACTTGATTCGCATTTCGGGGCTTTCCCACGGCAGGGATGTTTGGACAAACAATGCCGTGGAATACATTAAAAATAAAACAGCTACCATCAAAAACGTCATTTCGACGCGAGACAGCATTATGGTATATTTGATGCAGATGAATATGGACGCCAAATCGTCCTTTGACATCATGGAGAGGGTGCGCAAGGGAAAGGGGCTTACGGAGTCGGATACAAAAAAAATGAAAGCGCTGAACATAGAAGATTGGTATATTGATTCCTGCAATAAAATAAAATATATGTTTCCCAAGGCGCATGCGGCTGCCTATGTAATGATGGGATTTCGCGTTGCCTATTATAAGGTCTATTATCCGTTAGAATATTATTGCGCCTATTTTTCGATTCGTTCAAAGGACTTTGATACAAAGACGATTTTGAAAGGCGCCACAAGCATTCGAAAAGAAATCGGAAAGTATTATTCCATGAAAAATCTGACACCGACACAAAAAGACACACTGACCAGCCTGGAGTTGGCATTGGAAATGCTTTGCAGAGGCTATTCCTTCGAAACAATTACGATTGGAAAATCGCATTATAATAATTTTATCATCGAGGGTGACAAGTTGATCTTACCCTATAAAGTCATTGAAGGCGCAGGCGAAAAAGTGACGAAAAAAATTTATGAACAAAGTTTGTTGGAGCCGTTTTCTTCCATTGAAGATTTGAAAAAGCGCACTTCGGCGTCTGCCGCAGTGATTGAAGAGCTGGAGATTATGGGCGCTCTTGAGGGTATTCAAAAAACAGATCAGTTCTCTTTCTTTTAAAAGCCCCAAAAATATCTTGCATCAGATGGGTAAATCATGTATAATAAAGTGCAATCATGAGTGGGGCGGCCCCACTCATTCAATTTTATTAGGAGGAAGATATGTCAAAAATCGCAAATAAGGCCCTTGAATGCGCTGAAGAAATTGCCAAAGAAATGGGACTTGAAATAGTGGATACAGAATTTGTAAAAGAAGGCAGCGCGCGTATTTTGCGGTATTATATCGATAAAGACGGCGGCGTGAGCATGCAGGAGTGTGAAGACTTTTCCCGTGCTGTCAGCCCGTTATTGGACGAAGAAGATTTTATTGAAGGTGCCTATTATTTGGAGGTGTCTTCACCGGGAATTTGTCGGCCGATTAAAAAAATAGAAGATTTTGTTAAATACCAAGGAAGAGAAGTGGACATTGCCTTATTTACCGCTATTGAGGGAAAAAAGAAATTTGCGGCAAAAATTGTCGGTGTCAATGAAGATAAAAAAGAAATAGTGTTAGAAACAGAGGGCAGGGAGCTGATTGTGCCCAGGGAAAAAATCAGCAAAGCAAACCTTGCATTTGTTTTTCAGGGAGGAAAAGATGAATAAAGAGTTTTTACAGGCGCTGGAAGAGATTCAAAAAGAAAAGGGGATCGACAAAGAAGAACTGATAGCTGCCATTGAGACGGCATTGATTTCGGCATATAAAAAGCATTACGGTTCCGATGAAGAAATTACGATCATTATCGACAGAGCCGTAGGGGATGTCAGTGTGTTTGCTCAAAAAACAGTCAGTGAAAAGGAAAAAGAAGAGCTGGAAGAAAACGAAATAAGCCTGCAAGATGCAAAGAAAATCAAAAAAGATGCAGCCGCAGGCGATGTATTGGACATACAGGTGAATCCCAAGGACTTTGGGCGTATTGCGGCACAAAACGCAAAGCAGCTCGTGATTCAAAAAATCAAAGAATCGGAGCGCAACATTATCTACAATGAATTTTTTGAAAAACAGGATGAGTTGATTTCCGGATTGGTCCAACGAAAAGAAAACAACAACAACATTATCATCGATTTGGGCAAAACCGACGGTGTGCTCAATGTGGCAAACCAAATCAAAGGGGAGCATTATTATCAAGGCATGCGTCTGAAAGTATATGTATCCGAAGTGAAAAAAACAACAAAAGGGCCGCATATTATGCTTTCGCGAAACCATATCGGACTCTTGCGCAGACTCTTTGAGCTGGAAGTGCCCGAGATTTATTCGGGAGATGTGGAGATTAAATCGATTGCGCGCGAGGCGGGAAGCAGGGCAAAAATTGCGGTGTTTGCCGAAGATGAAAACATTGATCCCGTGGGCTCTTGTGTGGGCACAAGGGGTATGCGGGTGCAAAATATCGTCAACGAACTCAACGGCGAAAAAATCGACGTGATTCCCTGGGACAGCGATGCGGTAACATACATTACGGCGGCGCTGAGCCCGGCAAGTGTTTTGCGAGTGGATTTAGATGAAGAAAACAAAATTGCCTATGTGGTGGTACCCAATGATCAGCTGTCGCTGGCAATCGGCAAAGAAGGCCAAAATGTGCGCCTTGCCGCCAAACTCACGGGCTGGAAAATAGATATTAAAAACCAGGAAGACGACGAAAACATGCCGCCGGAAGTTTTGCAAAAACGCAAAGAAGAACAGCAAATGCTGGACAGCTTGGTGGAAGAGATCAACAACTTAACCGTGTAGGAGGACAATATGAAGAAAGTTCCTATTCGCAGCTGCTTGATCTGCAATGAAAAATCAGACAAAAGGGCGCTGTATCGTATTGTAAAAAACAAAGAAGGACAAGTTTTTTTCGATCCGACTTTGCGGGCAAACGGGCGGGGTGCTTATGTGTGTGAAAAAGAGAGTTGCATCGAAAAACTCAAAGATAGCAAAAGACTGGACAAAGCGTTTCAGGCGGACATTGACATAGAAGATAAAGAAAAAATTGTTCGAGAAATTATGGAGAATAAAAAATAAAAGGAGGGAGGCGTATGGCAACTATGAGAGTTCACGAATTATCAAAAGAAATGAACATACCCAACAAAACACTGGTAGAAGAACTGAACAAGCTGAGCATTCCCGCAAAGAATCATATGAGTGCGCTGACAGAACAGCAAGTCAAATATTTTAAAAACAATTTCGGAAAAGCGCAACAACCCGAAGAAAAGAAAGAAAAAACCAACGAGGGGGCACAAAAAAAAGAGAAACCCTCGGCACGTTTGCGCGGTAAAGAAGGCACTGCATCTGCGTCGAAAGGAAGACAAAAAGACAAAGGACAGGCAAAGACGACGCCCGGTGCACAAAACGCCCAGCAGCAAAGACCGGCAAAACGGCAAAATAATGCAAAAATTGTTAAAAAGAACAAGGGCATCTATAAGCGAGAAAAACTGAAACGCCTGAGCAAAGAGGGAGAAGCAGTTGAAGGAACGGTCGTGATTTCTCCGATGATAAGTGTAGGGGACTTGGCGGAAGCGATTGGCAAAAGCACGGTAGAGCTTATCAAAAAACTGATGGAGCTGGGTGTTATTGCTACGATTAACCAAGAAATTGACTTTGATACGGCGTATATTTTGGCTCAGGAATTTGACATTGAACTCGAGGTGGAAGAAGACGAAGATTTGGTGGAGCGAATGCTGCAAATGCACTATGAAGACGAACGTTATTTGTCTTCGCGCCCGCCCATCGTCACCGTTATGGGGCATGTTGACCACGGCAAAACGTCGCTGCTGGACGCAATACGAAAAACAAATGTCATTAGCGGTGAAGCCGGACATATTACACAGCACATCGGTGCTTATATGGTCAATGTGGGCGGAGAAAAAATCACCTTTATTGACACACCGGGTCACGCAGCCTTTACGGAGATGCGTTCGCGCGGTGCAAAGGTGACGGATATTGCCATTTTGGTTATTGCCGCCGACGACGGCATTAAGCCGCAGACGGTGGAGGCAATCAACCATGCAAAGGCGGCAGAAGTGCCCATTGTTGTGGCGATTAACAAAATCGACAAACCAACCGCCAATGTGGATAGAGTCATGCAGGAGCTGACAGAATATGGCTTGGTTGCGGAAAAATTTGGCGGAGACACCATTTGTGTACCCATTTCGGCAAAACAAAATATGGGTATTGAAGATTTGCTGGAGATGATACTACTGGTAGCGGAAGTCGAAGAGCTTAAGGCGAACAAAACCATGCCTGCGGTGGGCACCATTATCGAAGCACAATTAGACAGCCAAAGGGGAACCATTGCCACAATGCTGGTGGAATCCGGCATATTGGAATTGGGAGACATTGTGGTCAGCGGCGAAATTTACGGAAAAATCAGAGCCATGACCAACGACATCGGCAAAAAAATCGACAAAGCGGGACCGTCGTTTCCTGCGGAAGTCATGGGCTTTAGCGAAGTGCCCAATGCGGGGGATCGGTTCTATGTTGTGCAGAGCGAAAAAGAAGCAAAAAAAGATACGCAAATGCGTATCAACAGACACAAGGCGAATGCGCAGAGAAAATCGGCACCCATGAGCTTGGAAGATATTTTCAGCAAAATTCAGCAAGGCAACTTAAAAGAGATCAACTTGCTGGTAAAGGCGGACGTGCAAGGCTCACTGGAGGCCATTCAGGCATCTCTTTTGCGCCTGTCAAATGAAAATGTGAAAATCAACATCGTTCACGGTGCAGTGGGCGGCATTTCGGAAACAGATGTGTCCTTGGCATCGGCATCGGATGCGATTATTTTGGGCTTCAATGTGCGTCCGGATGCCAACGCCAAAAGGGTTTCCGCCAAGGAAAACGTGGATATCAGAACCTATCGCGTGATTTATGAGTTGATTGAAGACGTGCAAGCGGCAATGGAGGGTATGCTCGATCCAGAGTTTAAAGAAATTGCCACCGGCAGTGCAGAGGTACGTCAGACCTTTAAGGTGCCCGGTGTAGGGGTCATTGCGGGGTGCTATGTGCTGGAAGGCGTTATCAATCGCCATGAAAAAGTGCGGGTAATACGCGACGGCATTGTGCTTGTCGAAGCTGCGCTCAGCTCTCTGAAGCGTTTTAAAGACGATGTGCGCGAAGTGGCTACAGGCTATGAATGCGGATTGAGCATCGAGCGGTTTAATGACTTTAAAGAAGGCGACATCATTGAAGGATTTAAAATGGTCGAAATAGAAAGGGATTGATCTTTTGGCTTACAGAGTAGACAGAGTCAATGAAGAAATAAAAAGAGAACTCAGCAGACTGATTCGCGAAGAAATCAAAGATTATCGACTCAAAGACAGAATGGTCAGCATTGTCAAGGTGGACAGCACCAATGATTTTAAGACAGCGAAGGTCTATATCAGTGTCTTGGAAGGCAAAGAGGCCCGCGACGAGGTGACTGCAGCGCTCAACGGTGCCAAGGGTTATTTGAGAAGAGAGTTGGGTAAAAGTCTCAAGACTTATAATACTCCGCAAATCAATTTTGTCTCAGATGACACGCTGGAATACGGCATCAAAATGAATGCGCTTATTTCTGAATTGAACAAAAAAGATGATGATAAATAAAATTTTAGAATGCATTAAGGACAGCAAATCGATTTTGTTGTTGACGCACAAGCGCCCTGACGGTGATGCGATAGGGTCTGTTTGTGCACTGGGGTTGTTGTTAAAGGCGCTGAAAAAAGAAGTCACTTATGTGGTGGATCCGGCTGTTTCGAAGAAAATGAAAATTGCACCGGAAGCGGCGTATTTTGTTGACGAAACAAACCGGCAATTTGACTTGATTATTGCATTGGATTGTGCGGATCCGAATTTTCTTTACAAAGAATCGTTGCTGAAGGCTGCCGACAAAATTGTTGTGATGGACCATCATGTAACCAACAAAAATTACGGCACACTCAACTATGTTTTGCCCGCCGTGGCTGCTGTGGGAGAAGTTGTCATGGACTTGTATGATGCGGCAGGAATCGACATCGGTTATGAAGCAGCCGCATGGCTATATTTGTCGCTTTCAACGGATACTGGCAATTTTCGTTACAGCAATGTAACGGCACAGACGCATATTAAGGCGGCAAAACTCTTTGAAATAAGAAATGATTTCAGCGAAATCAACCAAAAAATGGACGAATACGGCATGGGAAAATTGAAATATCTTGCGCGTGTCATTGAGCGCATTGAGTTATCCTTTCAGGGCAAAGTGGCGCTGTCCTATTTGGAATTGGCGGATTATGAAAACCATGTGATGGACGAAGAGACCGACATGCAACTGCAAAACATGATCGATGTGCTGCGAAACATTGAAGGCGTAGAGGTGGCAATCTTCATCAAGCAGGAAACGAGCGACACCTTTAAAATTTCGATGCGCTCCAACGGCAAGGTGGATGTGGCAAAAATTGCGCAATTGTTTGGCGGTGGAGGGCACAAAAAGGCGGCGGGGGGTGATGGGAAAGGTGATATAACAACCATCATAGCAGCGCTGAATCAAGCCCTCCGTGCGAAAATATAACTTTGTGAAGTATGCGAAGGATTGTGTATGAGAGTAGTAAAAATGCGCGACATAAAAAAAAGAATACCCGATGCCTCAGTGGCGTTTGGTTTTTTTGACGGAATTCACCTGGGGCATCAAGAAATATTACAACATATGCTGAGCAGCAGCCCTGCAAGCAAGGTGGTGCTCACCTTTGACAAGCACCCCAGAGATGTTATTTTCGGCATTGACAAAGTAAAATATATTACGACGAAAAAGCAAAAAGAAGAAATCTTTGCACAAATGGGCGTTGACTATCTGCTCTATATTGATTTTGATGAAACTGTTATGAATATGGATCCGAGGCGGTTTGTGACAGAATATCTGCTCAAAAAAATCGACATTAAAAAAATGACGATAGGCTTTAACAATCGGTTCGGCAAAGCCGGGGCGGGAGACAATGCACTATTGAAGCAAATCGGCGCCGAAGAGGGTTTTGACGTTGAGGCAGTGGCGCCGGTGAAATTTGAAGGACAAGTTATCAGCAGCACCGCCATTCGCAAAGAAATCGAAAACGGCAACATTGAGCGTGCCAATCAAATGCTGGGCAGAGAGTTTTATCTTTGCTCGAGGGTGATTGACGGCAAGCATTTAGGGAGAAAGTTGGGCTTTCCCACGGCAAATATGCAAATGCCAAAAAAATTGATTATGCCGCAAAACGGTGTGTATTTGACAAAGACTTGCGTTGCGCAAAGGGCTTATTATGCCTTGACCAATGTGGGGATTAATCCGACTTTTGTCAACCATCCCTACCGCATAGAAACCTTTATTTTGGACTTTGAGGGGGATATTTACGGCGAAATTTTGCCGATTTATTTTTTGAAAAAGATACGCGACGAAAAAAACTTTGAAAACCTTGACGAACTGAAAAAACAACTATATAATGATACAGATTACGCAAAAAAGTATATCAAAACATTACATTAGCAGCGATGGCTCAGTTATTCGATGATTCCGACGAATGGCAGGGTTATGGCTGAAGAAAACGGAGGAACAGGAAAATGGCATTAACTGCTGCAGAAAAAAAGGAAATTGTAGATCGTTTTAAACGAGGCGATAACGACACGGGTTCACCCGAAGTGCAAATCGCAATTTTGACGGAGCAAATCGACAGACTGAACGAACATTTGAAAGTAAATAAAAAAGACCACCATTCCACAAGAGGGTTGCTTATGATGGTCGGTAAACGCAGAAGATTGCTCAACTATTTGGCAGACAGAGATATTGAAAGATATCGAGACATTATTTCGAAATTGAATTTGAGAAAGTAATTCTGACGGGGCGGTGCTTGGTTCAAGTTCCGCCTCGCTTTATATGGATAGCAAATTGCTGGAAAGGAAGTATGCATGAAAAAAACATTTAAGACGATGTTTGCAGGACGAGAATTGATAGTAGAGACAGGACAAATGGCGCAGCTGGCCGCAGGGGCTGTGTTTTTGCGCTATGGTGATACAAATGTACTTGCAACAGCGACCATGAGCAAGACACCGCGCGAAGGATTGGATTTTTTTCCGCTGAGCGTGGATTATGAAGAAAAATTATATTCGGTAGGAAAAATCCCCGGCGGATTTATCAAGCGTGAAGGCAGACCTTCGGAAAAGGCGGTTCTTTCGTCTCGTTTAATTGACAGACCCATTCGTCCGCTGTTTCCCGAGGGAATGCGCAACGATGTGCAAGTGGTGGCCACGGTGCTTTCGGTTGAGCAAGACAATTTGCCCGAAATTGTGGCAATGGTGGGCTCTTCCATCGCACTGTCCATTTCGGATGTTCCCTTTAACGGACCCACCGGCTCGGTGGCTGTGGGCTATGTTGACGGGGAGTATATTATGAATCCCACCGTGGAACAGCGCGAAAACAGCGCATTGGATTTGGTTGTTTCCGGAACCAAAGAGGCCATTATGATGGTGGAAGCCGGTGCCAACGAAGTCAGCGAAGAGGTGATGATTGGTGCCATTATAGCAGGGCATGAAGAAATCAAAAAAATCATCGCATTCCAAGAAGAAATTATTGCCGAAGTCGGAAAAGAAAAGCGCGAAGGCGTGTATTGTGTGCCTGCAGAGGATGTTGTGGACAAAGTGAAGGCAGCAGGGTATGAAAAAATGAACGCAGCTCTGCGCGACAGTGACAAGGCACAGCGCGAGCTGAAAGCCGATGGCGTTGCCGAAGAAATCAAAGAACTGCTTTTACCGGAATATGAAGACAGAGAAAAAGAGATAGATCAGGCAATCGATAAATTGGAAAAATCCATCGTGCGCAGCATGATTGCCAAAGAAAAAATAAGACCTGACGGCAGAGCGCTGGAAGAAATCAGAGAAATTTCTTGCGAAGTGGGATTGTTGGCACGCGTGCACGGCAGCGGGCTCTTTACCAGAGGTCAAACCCAGGCGCTGTCGGTAGTAACTCTTGGTGCCTTTTCGGACGTACAAATCATTGACGGCATAACGGATGAAGAATATAAGCGATATATGCATCACTACAACTTCCCGTCTTTTTCCGTAGGCGAAACGCGACCGAGCAGAGGACCGGGCAGACGCGAAATAGGACACGGTGCCCTGGCAGGCAGAGCGCTTTTGCCGGTGCTGCCGACCCAGGACGATTTTCCCTAGTGCGGCTAAAACAATTATCTTTT
>CALFLU010000020.1 GCA_937880125.1 uncultured Eubacteriaceae bacterium | reverse complement strand
AGTGGTAGAGCATCGCCTTGCCAAGGCGAGGGTCGCGAGTTCGAATCTCGTCTTTCGCTCCATTTGTCAAATGCTGCCGTCTCGTCTGTGTGACGGCAGTTTTTATTTTCTGTCCAACCTTGGTAAACGCTTTGCAGACAATGCAAGGGCTTTGCAAAATTTGAAATAAAAGAGAATTTTAGTGACGGACCATCAAAATAAAGCGCTGCGGTTTCTTTTTCGGAATCGGTTGTATTTTTTGAAAAATTGTGGTAGTATACTTTCGCATTGCTACAACAATGCAGCAATCAGCACTTTGCGAAAACGTGCGCCCTTAGCTCAGTTGGATAGAGCATGTGGCTTCGAACCACAGTGCCGGGGGTTCGAATCCCTCAGGGCGTACCATTATTTGTACAAAAAGACTTGTATACAAGTCTTTTTTTATTCTTGCATTGCAAGATTTTTTAAAAAGCAGTTTATTTCTTGCGGGTTTTGATTTTGACTTGCTCCACACGCCAGCGGGTAATGTCTTCAATCAACGCATAAGGGATGGGCGCGGAGTAGGCAAATCGAATGGTGCCCTTGTCGGTTGAGTAATCTTTCAGGCGATCGGCAAAGGCTTCTATGGCGGCGGGGGTGGGAAACAGGCCGATATGATTTTTTGCCGCGGCGAAATGAATCAGATTTTCGCCGAGATAATAGGTGGGCATTTGATAGCTGATTTTTTCTGTAGCATCGGGAGCGCATGCACGTATCGATGCGCGGATGTTTGTTAATATTTCGCGCACTTCGGGTGAAAAGGACGCGATGTATTCATCAACGGATGCGTAATTTTTCTTTTCCGCCACTTTTCGCGGGGGCTTGCTTTGCGTTAGCGTGTAAGCTGCATGAATGCGCGCAACGAACGGCTTTATTGCGGCGTCACTTGAAATTTCGAAATAGTGGACGATACGATTTTTGGAGGTTTGTAGGGTTTTGTTCGGCGCCCACTCCTCATGAAGCCTATCAGAGGCAAAGGCTACTGCCAGTGCGTCTTTCTTGGTTCTGAATTCCGCAAATGCAGTGTGATTTTTCCACAATAGAGCCGTTTTGGTTTCATACTCTTTAAAGGCGCCGATTTCATTTTTGACTGCGTCATACAGACTTTTATAAAGCGGATACCATTTTTCGCCAGAGGCGGAAAAAATTTTTCTTGTCATTTCAGTCAGTTTTTCTTTCGCGTTCCTGCAGGGTTACTTTGACGGTATCGCCGGGTTGCTTGGCGATTTTTGCGCGAATATCTTTGCGGATGCCGATGATGTGAGTAGGTGTGCCCATGCGCACAACGCTGCCTTCATATGCCACGCCGTCAAAAGTGGCATAAACGGCCACGCGCATTTTGCCGAAAGCCTCCTTTACATCAAAGGGAATTTCTACATAGGCGCCGTCAATATCGGGCACCTTTTGTATAACGGCTTCAAATTCATATATATTTTTATTCATCATGCAATCCTCTCGTTTTCATATGTTGCGCAAAGCATGGCTTAGACATCATTCTTCATTATAACACGATAGGTTTCACTGAAACAAAAAAGATGAACGGGGCATTCGTTTTCGGAATATTAAAATACATCTAATTTATCGTGTTGTGCAGTGCACATTTTATTAGCGATAAAATCAAGAAACAGAAATTTTTATTTGTGATTAAAATCAAACAGCGGATAAATTTATCCGCTGTTTGATTTTTGACAGACAGAATAGGTTTTGTAAAAATTACAAGGCTTCCAATCTGGCTTTGAAATTTTCGAGTTCTTGGGGATCAATCATGTCTTCAATGTAGGGGATGGCATCAACGAATTTGAACGTTCTGCCTACTTCCAGAAGCGGATGCTCTAAAAGCTGAGGTGAAAGTTCTTCGATAATCGCCCTTGTTTCCGGGGTGTCCAACAATTCGCCTACGGTGGTTTCAAAATTGTACTTGCTCATAATTTCCTCCTAAATCTATTTATTTATTATTTTAGATACACAATATGATAGTTTGTTTAAGCGTTGTGCATCGAGTGAAAAGGTTTGATAAGATTTACAGACCTTTTTTCGCAGCTTGGCCGATGGCGTAACCCTCTTCGAACGCTTTTTCATTCATCGTAATGAGCTCGGGCGATTTGCCTGCGAATTTTTGGGTAAGCGTACTTAAAAAAACGTTGGGTTCCAGCACATCATGATAGCCCAAAAACGCGCCGATCATAGGCACATTGGCAATTTTAGCCGAACCGACTTGCAGCGCGATATCATCCGCAGCCAGCGAAATGACACGGATATCATCTCGAGTCACAGGCGATGTAACGCGAGAAGAATTGATAATCAACGTGCCGCCCGGCGCGAGTTCAGCGAGAAATTTTTTTAAAGATTGCGCATTCATTGCAATAAGCGTATCGCATTTGGAGGGCAGCGGTGAGATGATTTCTTCATCGCTGACAATCACCGTGCATTTGGCGCTGCCGCCTCGCTGTTCGGGGCCGTACAAAGGCATAAATGTCGCAAATTTCTCGTCTTTCACGGCGCTTTGGGCAAAGGTAATGCCAATGCTCATCACGCCCTGACCGCCGGAACCGGAGATAATCAAAGTGTTTTTCATGATTTGTCCGCCTCCTTATCTTTGAAAATGCCGAGCGGGTAGGCGGGAATTGTATGGGTTTGCATGTATTCCAGGCTTTGCAGCGGAGACATGCCCCAATTTGTGGGGCAATTGGTGAGCAGTTCCACGAAAGAAAAGCCTTTATTCTCCAGCTGGCATTCAAAAGCTCTTTTGATGCCCGCGCGGGCTTTTTTAATATTCTGCGGCGTATCCAAGGCGTAGCGCGCCACAAAGGCAGGAGCTTTGAGCTCTTTGATCAGCTCACACATGGGGATAGGGTAGCCTTCCGACTCTGCGTTTCGGCCTGCACGAGACGTGGTGGATTTTTGACCGACCAATGTGGTGGGCGCCATTTGACCGCCCGTCATGCCGTAGGTGGCGTTGTTGGCAAAAATAACTGTGATGTTTTCGCCTCTGTTGGCGGCGGATAATATTTCTCCGAGCCCGATAGCCGCCAAATCGCCGTCGCCCTGATAGGTAAAGACGAGGCTGCTTGGGTGGGAGCGTTTAGCGCCTGTGGCCACGGCCGGCGCGCGCCCGTGTGCAGAGCCGATCATGTCCACTTTCCAATATAAAAGCCCCATGGTCGCGCAGCCTACGGGCAGCACAAGCAGTGCGTTTTGCCCCTGCTGCAGCTCATCAAGCACTTCCGATGTGATTTTGGCGGCGGTACCGTGCAGGCAACCGGGGCAAAAACCGCTTTGCAACGGCAGCAGCGATTTGGGACGCGTATAAGTTTTTTCCATTACGCTTCACCTCCGACTATTTTTTCGATGGCTCCTCGAACGCCGTCATCGTCCAGCAAATTGCCGCCGGAGCGGCCGTATGAACGAATAGGAATGGCACAGCGCGTCGCTAAGGCAATGTCTTCTTCCATCTGTGCGGGGATAGTCATTTCGATATCGATGATGGCTTTGATTTTTGTGCTGTCCAGCTTCGCAAAGCTCTTTTTCGGGAAAGGATAAAGTGTAATGGGGCGTATCATACCGATTTTTAAGCCTTTTGCGCGAAGGTCAAGGATGGCTTGCTTGGCAACGCGCGCGGCGATGCCGTAAGCGACGACGACGTATTGGGCGTCTTCCAGCAAAAATTCTTCCGCTTTCGCATCTTGCTCAGCCCACTGTGCATAGAGGTCTACCCGCGCTTTATTATGATTTTCCAATACCATTTCGGGATAGATGGAAGTAATGATGCGCGTGGGTCGGCTTTGCCCGTTGTATCCCACGGTCCATTTCTTTTCTTCAAACGCAGCGGGGTCCTTCATTTCGGGAAGGGAGACGCGCTCCATGATAGAGCCCAGACAGCCGTCCATCAAAACCAACACGGGGCTGCGGTCTCTCTCGGCATAATCAAAGGCTTCATAGGTTAAGTCAACGGCTTCCTGGAGTGTGGACGGAGCAAAAACCAGCGTATGAAAACCGCCGTGTCCCAGCGCCTTGGTGGCTTGCAGGTAGTCGGACTGTGCGGGCTGAATGGAGCCCAGTCCGGGGCCGCCGCGGCTGACGTTGACGATAACGGCGGGTAAAAATGCGCCTGCCAAATAGGAGATACCCTCCGTTTTCAGGCTGATGCCGGGACTGGATGAAGAGGTCATGGCTCTCATTCCGGTGGCAGAGGCGCCATAGACCATGTTGATCGAGGCGATTTCGCTTTCGCCCTGCACAAAGGCGCCGCCCACCTCAGGCAACCGAGAAGACATATATTCGGGGATTTCGTTTTGCGGCGTGATGGGATAGCCTGCAAAAAAACGGCATCCCGCGCGTATGGCGGCTTCTGCAACGGCTTCGCAGCCTTTCATGAGTTGCTTAGTCATCTGTTTTCACCTCCCTAGAGGTTTCGATGGCGCCTTCGGGACAAACGGTTGCGCAGGCCAGACAGCCGATGCATTGGCTCATATCTTCAATAACAGGGTTAAAATATCCTTTGACGCTGCGCACATCACCCATTTTAATGATTTGCTTCGGGCAAAATTTGATGCAGTATCCGCAGCTTTTGCAGAGCTTGGCGGAAAATTCCACGTAATTCATGTCGCTCACTCCTTACAGGTTTTCGCAAACGGTTTTATGCGGGTCGTATTGATGGTCATAGTTGGATTCAATCGTACGAACCAGTCGGGCCACCGTGGTATTGACGGGGGTGGGTACGCCCAGCGCCTTGCCGAGTTTTTCAATAGCGCCGTTGAGAAACTCGATCTCGGTGGGGCGCTTGGTAATCATCATATCCTGCGCCATGGAAGGATAATGGTCTCCCGCCGTTTTTTTCGCGGCAGGAAGTGTTTTGGTCATGAAGGAAGTAAAGTCAAGTCCTTCAATTCCCTTAGCTTCGGCTACAGCCAACGTCTCTTTTGCCAAATCGGTGACGAGCAGTGCAAAATTGACATTTTTGCCTGCTTGCCCGCCGTTGAGACGAACAAGACCGCAGCTGGCATTGACGACGATATTGACCAGCGCTTTGCTCCATACTTTTTCGTCGATATTGTCCACATATTCGCTGACGGCGCCGCCGTCGGTGAAGTATTTTGCCAATGCTTCGCCGGCCGATTTTTGCGGGGCATCTTTGACAAGGCTGCCGATGTAGATATTGACTTCGTCAAAAAGGTTTCCGTATACTTCGCCGGGTGCGGTGAGGATACTTGCGATATTGAGACAGCCGTAGAGGATTTTTTCTTGCGGAACGGTTTTTTCAATGAGTTCCACGTTTCCGATACCGTTTTGAAACGTGCAGACATAGGTGTCTTCTCCGATGGCGCCGGCGGCTCCTTTTAGCGCCTCTTCGGTCCAGACGCCTTTGACCATGATGATGATGTAGTCCATGATGCCGATGTTTTCTGCGGAATAAGCGGTTTTCATATGGACATTGTCACAGCCGCCTGCCGAGTTAAGCACAAGACCTTTTTGGGCGATGCTGTCCATATGCGCTTGAAAAGGGTCGACTAAGATAACGTCTGCGCCGCCTTTTTTCAGATAGGCGCCAAGCACACAGCCCATTGCGCCTGCGCCGATCAATGCGATTTTTTTCATAGGTTCCTCCTTAGTTCATTGAATATATTTTACAGCAGTACACGCTTTTGATTTATAAAAAAAATCCCGCTTTTTTCGCATCAAATGTCAATTCGTCGCGAAAGGCGGGATGAGAAAGACTGATTAAAGACTTGGCTCTGCTTTCGATGGTTTCGTTTTTTAAACGCGCGATACCGTATTCGGTGACAATGTAGTCGATATCCGCCCTGGGTGTGGTAACGGCAGAGCCGAGCGGCAGCGAGAGAGATATTTTTGATACAAGATTGCCTTCTTTATCGGCGCGGGCAGAGGGCATGGCAATAAAGGATTTGCCCCCGTTGCTGCGATTGGCGCCGCGGACGAAGTCCAACTGTCCTCCCGTGCCGCTGTATTGCCTGCTGCCGATGGATTCGGCGCACACCTGCCCGGTGAGGTCAATGGCCAAAGCGCCGTTGACGGAGACGACATGATCGTTTTGACCGATGACAAAGGGATCGTTGACCCAGGCAAAGGAGCGTGACAACACGCGGGAATTTTCGTTCAAAAAATCATACATCCTTTCGCTGCCCAGTGCGAAACCGAAGACGGAGAGGCCTGCAAGAAGTTGTTTTCGGCTGTTGTTGACAGCGCCGCACTCCATTAAGTCGACCATGGGTTCCACAAACATTTCCGTATGAATGCCCAAGTCTTTTTTGTCGCGCAATAAATGACCCACCGCGGTGGCAAGACCGCCGATACCCAACTGAATGCAGGCGCCGTTAGGGATTTGTTCGGCAATATATGCGGCGATTTGATGGTCGATCTCATCCGCAACAAAGGCCGGCGGCGAATAGAGCGGTGCGGTTAAATCCACCAAATGCGTTACCTGATCCATGTGCAACACGACATCTTCACCATAGACAAAAGGCATATTTTCATTGACTTGAATAATAACTTTTTCTGCCTGGGCAATGATGCGGCTGTCCAGAGGACACAGACCGAAGCTGATTTGCCCTTCGGCGTTGGGGGGAGTGCCTGCCATCATGGCTATATTGGCAGGATGAACCTGCGCTCGATCCGCTGTGGTGGCACTGAGGTGCAATAATTGTATTTCTATGTTGGCGTCTCTTTTTAAAAACGCTCTTTCGATCGGTCCCAGAAAAAGGCTGCGAATATTTACTTTGCCGCGTGCGGCGGGCAGATGCAGGCGCATGGCTTGACTGCAAAATCCCATATCGATACGCACATCGTGCAAACGGTCGATTTCATCGAACAAGCAGTCTAAAACAGCATAAGGAACAGAGTTTACCATACCTGTTGCAATGACATCACCGGACGTAATTTGCATTGCGGCGTCCTTTGGCGAACAGAGTTTGTCCTGATAAATTTCGCGCCAGTTCATGAGAAGTCCTTTCGTGAAAATATTATCGATTTGAGTGTGCATTCGTGAAAATATCCTGTATAATTTTATTATAAATAGCTTACTATGACGTGTCAAAATGCAAACCGACCAAGATGGTGCTGGGTTTGTAAGAGTTAAATTAGGTGCATTTTCAAAGATTAATGGAAAAATGGACTAAAAAAAAACCATTTTTTTTCGAAGAGATAAAGTACATATAGGGCTCTACTTTGCTTTTCTTGAATAAAACAATACGGTGATTTCAGCTTAGGTGATGCAAATGTAGAGAACAGATAGGAGTACAGCCATGAATCGAGAACTGCTGTTACAGCGATTGGAAGAAAATCCATTTCAACCTCTGAATCTTATTGTCTATAAAATGCTCGAAGATGCCATTATCTCTTTTGAGTTGTTGCCGAAAACTAAATTAAACAGCGTAAAGATTGCAAATGATTTACAAATCAGTCGCACGCCGGTAAAGGAAGCATTTAATCTGCTGTTGAAAGAAGGTTTGCTCGAAAAATATGACGGGAAAAATGGCTACTATGTATTTACTTTTTCGAGGCAAATGTCTGAAGCGCTGTTTTTTGCACGCAGAATTATTGAAGGAAGTGCATGTTATTTATGTGCGCAACACAGCAACTCTGTTAATGTCGAGCAACTTCGAAATTATGCAGAGCGTTTTCGCGAGATTTTACAGAACAAACTGTATACACAATTGGACGAGACAGACATACCATTTCATAAAATGATTGTTCAAGCAACAGGAAATATGTATCTGGTGATGATGTATGAACAATTGGATAAAATGATTCGTCATCAGTCGGCACGAAATGCTCATTATCTTTTATCTGTTGGCCACGTAGGATATAAGATGGATGGATTGGCATCGCAACACCTTTCAATTTTAAATGCAATTGAATCGGGAATTCCTGAGATGGCACAAAGTGCAGCGTATGCGCATATTGATACTTGTATGGAATTCACACGTTTGCATCCAAAATATTAGAATGATATGACGATGTTAGTAAAAGAATCGTTTTGTGAAATCAAAAAATTTAAGAATCTGCAGATGTTATATATTTTGTGAAGAGATATAGAGCAGTTTTAAAAACCGAAAGCAGGGTGAGGGCACAATGCGGCGGCTGGCGTGCTAAGGTAGGTAAGGTTGTGTATTGATGTGGTAAGCGGTGGCGGTCAAGGCCATAGACTGAAAGACAAGGCGGGATGGTATGCATCAGAGCAAGCATATATTTTTGATTAACGCCCATGCGGTGACGGGGAAAAAAAAGAAATTACTGACAGAAAAAATCATGGGTGTCTGTAGAAAGCATCAGGCTGATTATCGAATTTATGAGACAGATGAAATGGCTGACATTGCGCGCTGTGTCACAGAGGAGAAAGAACAAAATTTCAACGGCCGCACGTTACGGTTTTATGCATGCGGTGGAGACGGAACACTAAATCAGGTGGCCAATGCAGTCTATCGCGATGCCAATGCGCAAGTAGGCGTAATACCCCTTGGCACAGGCAATGATTTTGTGAAGAGTTTTACGAATTCAAAGTATTTTATGGACATTGAGCGACAAATTTTTGGCAAAGCGGTGTTGGTTGACGCCATTGCATATGGCGAGAACATAACGGTGAACATGATTAATATCGGTTTTGATTGTATGGTGGTGGCAAAGACACAACAAACAAAAAAATGGCCGTTTATGAAAGGACCTGCAGCATATTTGGCGGCGGTGGCAATTGTTTTAAAGGATATGCCATTGAGCCGACAGCGGGTGGTGTTGGACGGAAAAGAAGTGGCACAAGATGTTTTTTTATTGACGGTGATTGCAAACGGCTCTTACTGCGGTGGCGGGTTTAATGCTGCGTCCAAAGCGGTTTTAAATGATGGCTATGCAGATGTGTTGTTGGTAGATCCCGTGAGCAGAACAAAGTTTTTGTCTTTGGTAGGCATGTATAAAAAAGGCACTTTATTGGACGATAAGCGTGCCGAGGAGGTTTTAAAATTTCAACGCTGCCGCAAAGTGGAAATAATTTCGGAGGAAAAAACAATCTTTTGTTCGGACGGAGAAATTTTTCCTTTAGACAAAATTGCATTTAGCGTTGTGCCCAAAGCGATTCGCTTTTTAATGCCTGCGGGCTGTCAACTGAAAAATGAAAACTAAAATGCTGTGAAATACAAAAGTGGGCTTTACACTTTGGGCGGCAAAGATTATAATACAAGATGTAAATTCCAAGTAAAATACTGGGCAAATTTTTCTTATTTGAGGGCAGAATGGAGTTATTGAAACAGAGAATCCTTTCGGACGGCGTAGAGTTGGGTACGGAAATATTAAAAGTGGATTCTTTTTTGAATCATCAAATTGACATCGGCTTAATTCGACAAATCGGAAATGAATTTGCCGTACGATTTCAAAACGAAAATATAACAAAAATATTAACCATCGAATCTTCGGGTATTGCGGTGGCTTGTGTTACGTCGTTGTGTCTGGGTGAGGTTCCTGTTATTTTCGCGAAAAAAGAAAAGGCTTCTTCTATGACGGGTGAATATTTTGGTGCACAGGTAAAGTCTTTTACCAAGGGCACTGTCTCCATGGTCAGGGTCAATAAAAGTTTTATCGGCCCGGAGGATACCATTTTGATTATCGATGACTTTTTAGCCCACGGCGAGGCTGCAAGCGGGTTAATCAGTATTGTCGAACAAGCCGGCGCCAAGCTTGCTGGTGTGGCCATTGTCATTGAAAAAGAATTTCAAGGCGGAGGCAAAAAAATAAAAGATCGGGGAATCAGGCTGGAATCCTTGGCGGTGGTATGCTCAATGGCAGAAGGCAAGATACATTTTCGTTAAACGGTTATTTCGCTGTGGAGGCGATAATAATATACAGATATCATACAAAGATATCTCAAAGATTATGAATGAGGAGAAAAAGATGAAAAGAACAAAAAAAGTGTTATCTGTTTTGCTGATTATTGCTTTTGCAGCGACAGTTCTTCTTACGGGGTGCGGCGGCAGTACCGGAAAAACAGATGAAGCGACAACCGTTGGATTTATCTACATCGGCAGCAAGACAGACGGCGGCTATAGCCAGGCGCAGCACAACGGCACCATGGCTGTAGAACAACACTTTGGCAACAAAATCAAAACCATCGTGGCAGAAAATGTAGCCGAAGACAAACAAGCAGTAAAGAGCACGGCGGTAAACATGATCGACCAAGGTGCAAAAATTGTTATCGGCACAAGCTTTGGGTTTATGGATGCGTTGGATGAGTTGGCAGTAGAGTATCCCAATGTTACATTCCTTCATTTTTCGGGATATAAAATGAACGACAAAAACTTCGGCAACTATTTTGGCGCAATGGAAGAACCGAGATATCTTTCGGGTATGATTGCCGGGCTCATGACCAAATCAAACAAATTGGGTTATGTTGCGGCATATCCCTACACAGAAGTGAAAATCGGCATCAACGCCTTTGCTTTGGGTGCACAATCCGTTAACCCCAATGCAACGGTAAGCGTGGTTTATATCAACAGCTGGAATGATCCGGCCAATGAAAAAGCAGCGGCAGAATCTTTGTTGGCACAAGGCTGCGATATCATCACACAACATTGTGACTCCGCAGGACCGCAATTGGCAGCACAAGACGCAAAAGCATTTGCGGTAGGCTATAATTTGGACAACTCTAAAGTAGCGCCCAATTCTTTCTTGACAGCACCGATTTGGCATCACGAAAAATATTTAATTCCGACCATTGAAAAAATCATTGACGGAACATATGTTCCGGAAAGCTATTACGGCACCATGAAAGACGGATACATCGGTCTTGCTCCGATGACCAACCTGGTTCCGGAAGACGTGAAGAAAAAAGTAGAAGAAGTGCAGGAAAAAATGATTGCAGGAACATTCCCCGTATTTGTAGGTCCGATTAAAGACAACCAAGGCAACATTGTTGTCAAAGAAGGGGAAACATTGGACCGCGCAGGTATTTGGAAGATGGAATATCTGGTGCAGGGTGTAACCGGAAGAGATAACTAAAAAAAGGTAGTGCGATATGGAACCTGTAAAAGCCATAGAAATGAAAGACATTTGTAAAGCTTTTGGGTCCGTAAAAGCAAATGAAGATGTTAACTTAACCGTATATAACGGCGAAATTCATGCACTGCTCGGAGAAAACGGTGCAGGAAAAAGCACATTGGTGAACATGCTGTCGGGTATTTATACGCCCGACAGCGGTTTCATCTCTGTATACGACCAAGAAGTTCATTTTGCATCTCCCAAGGACTCCATCAAAAAAGGAATCGGCATGATTCACCAACATTTTAAATTGGTGGATGTGCTTAGTGCGCAGGAAAATATCATCCTCGGCAGCAGCAAAGACGGCGCTTTTGTAAAGCGAAAAAAGCTGGCGCAGGAAATTAAAAAATTAAGTGACCAATATGGACTGGATATCAATCCGAACAAAAAAGTCTATGAAATGTCGGTTGGGGAAAAAGAATCACTCGAAATTATCAAAGTATTATACCGCGGTGCAAAAATATTGATTATGGACGAGCCCACTGCGGTGTTGACACCCCAGGAAATAAAAAGGCTGTTTGAAATTATTCGCAACATGAAAAAGCAGGGGTGCGCAATTATTATCATTACCCATAAGCTAAACGAGGTTATGGAAATCAGTGACCGCGTCACGGTGTTAAGAAAAGGAAAAACCGTCGGTACCGTAAACACAAATGAAGTGGAGGTACAGGCTTTAATAGAAATGATGGTGGGTAAAAAAATTGATCTGGCCATCACAAAAGAAGAGATTGCCGAAAAAGAACTCTTGATGAAAGTCGACGGACTTTATGTGGTGAATCAAGATAAAAAACATGCCCTCAAAGACATCAGTTTTTCACTTTACAGTCACGAGATATTGGGTGTGGCCGGTGTGGCGGGGAGCGGACAAAAAGAGCTTTGCGAAACCATTGCCGGATTGAATCCTGCCGAAAAAGGTCGTGTTTTTTTTGAAGGGGAGAATATTTTAGGTAAGACACCGCAAGAAATTATTCGGCTGGGTATTAGAATGGGCTTTATTCCCGAAGACAGGTTGGGTATGGGGCTCATAGGAAGCATGGATATTGTGGACAACATTATCTTAAAAGATTATCAAAATGCACCGGGCATGTTTTTGAAACGGAGCCGCTACCACGAAAAGGCAAATCGCATCGTTAATAGGCTGGATATTCAAACGCCGGGCATTTTTTATCCCGTAAAAAAACTCTCCGGGGGCAATATACAAAAGGTGCTGTTGGGCAGGGAAATTGACTCGGATCCGCGTGTGTTGATTACGGCTTACCCTGTGCGCGGGCTGGATATTGGCGCTTCATTGACAATTTATGATTTGTTAAACGAGCAAAAGCGAAAGGGTGTTGGGATATTGTTCATTGGGGAGGACTTGGACGTTTTGATAGATTTGTGCGATCGAGTCATGGTTTTTTGCGGCGGAGAGGTTATGGGTATAGTGGATCCAAAGAAGGTGACGAAAGAAGAAATAGGCCTGCTCATGGCCGGGGGAAGGATGGGAGAGGGGGTGCGACATGAAGTGGTTTAGCCTCAAGAAACGAGAAGAGTTGCCGACAAAAAAGGCATGGATTATACGCGGTGCCGCCATTGTGCTCTCTATTTTGTGCGCGGGACTCGTGATTTTGCTTTTGGGCTTTAACCCGCTCGTTACTTTTGGCGAAATGGTCAAAGGGGCGCTCGGCAGCAAAATTCGCCTGACGCAAACAATGCTCAAGGCCATTCCGTTGATTGTTACCACGCTGGGTATTATCATTGCATTTAAAATGAAATTTTGGAATATCGGCGGCGAGGGGCAAATTATGATGGGTGCACTGGCGGCCTCCTTTGTGGCACTGAATTTTCCGGACATGCCCAGGGCGCTTTTGTTGCTGTGCATGGCCATAGCCGCGGTGATAGGGGGCGGGCTGTGGGCGTTTATTCCTGCTTTTTTCAAAGCAAAAATGGGCACAAACGAGACGATTTTTACGTTAATGCTCAATTATCTTGCAATTAAATTTGTAACTTATCTGCAATACGGACCCTGGCGAGATCCCGGCTCGAAAGGCTTTCCCAAGGTGGCGGACTTTTCTCAAAATGCGATTTTGCCCAATGTGTTTGGGCTGCATGTAGGTTGGATTATTGCGCTGGTGCTTATTGCGATTATTTATATTTTTATGAATTATACAAAAAAAGGATATGAAATTTCTGTGGTGGGAGAAAGCCTTGACACTGCGCGATATGCGGGGATGAATATTAAATCCATTATTATCACCGCGATGTTGATTTCGGGTGGGCTTTGCGGATTGACAGGGATGATTCAAGCCTCTGCCATCGAAAAAACATTGACGTACTCGTTGTCGGCAGGTATGGGCTTTACGGCAATTATCACTGCATGGCTGTCCAGGCTCAATGCCTTGGCTTCGTTGTTTGTGTGTGTGGCTTTTGCGGTGTTGCTGCAAGGGGGCGCCTATATTCAAATCTCCATGCAAATTCCGGCTTCCGTAGCCGATATGATTCAAGGGATATTGTTGTTTTTCGTACTCAGCAGCGAATTTTTTCTGCAATATAAGGTCAATTTCCATTTCAAAAAAGCAAAGGGGGTTGCGTAATGGAAGGTTTTTTAGCAGCTGCCGTTATTGCAGGTACTCCCTTGCTGTTTGCCACGGTGGGTGAATTGCTCACTGAAAAGGCGGGCAATCTAAACCTTGGGGTGGAAGGTTTGATGGTGATGGGCGCCGTCATCGGCTTTATTGTAGGGTATCGAACAGGCAGCCCGATACTGGCCTTTTTGGGGGCTTTGGCTGCGGGCAGCGCGGGGTCGCTGATTTTTGCGATGCTTACGGTGTCGCTGCGTGTCAATCAAGTGGTCACCGGTCTTACGCTGACTATCTTTGGGCAAGGGTTTGCCTCGTTTGTGGGCAGCAGTGTGATGGGGGCGGTGTTGCCTTATTCCATCAAGGAATTTTTTCAAGTAATTGCCATTCCGGGACTTTCGAGCATTCCTTTTATAGGGCCGATTTTTTTCAAACAAGATATTTTTGTATATTTCGGGTATCTTGTGGTAATTGTAACGGCCACTTATTTATATAAAACAAAAAAGGGACTCAACTTGCGATCGGTGGGTGAAAGTGCGGCCTCTGCAGATGCTTCGGGGATTCATGTAAATTGGTATAAATATATTCATATTATTATCGGTGGTGCGCTTTGTGCGTTGGGCGGGGCTTATTTGTCTTTGGTTACCGTGCCGGTTTGGCAGGAAAATATTATTGCCGGACGCGGATGGATTGCCGTGGCCTTGGTCATTTTTGCTTCCTGGAACCCCATCAAGGCATTGGGTGGCGCATATCTGTTTGGCGGACTGAATATTTTGGGATTTCGGCTCCAGAGTGTAGGCATACACATTTCGCAATATCTTATTGATATGCTGCCCTATGCGGCTACGATTGTTATCGTGATTATCAGTACGCGAAAAAATAAGAAAGAAGACATGCCACCTGCGGATTTATCCAACCCGTATTTTCGCGAAGAAAGATAGACATAATAATAAAAAAAGCGCTTCAGCGCTTTTTTTTATTTATGGCGTCAGGTTGTCCGTTTCAGTGAGATGTTGCAGTAAATCCAAAACCTCTTGCTTGCCCTGGCCTGTTTGGGCGGAATAGAGAATAGGGGGATGCGGGGCATCAGAAAAGTATTCTTTGGCTGTCTTGAGTGATTTACTCATTTGGTTTTTGCTGATTTTATCTGTTTTGGTCAGCAAAATATAAGGTGTATAAAAATGATAGAGCAACCATTCATACATCACCTTGTCGTTTTGAGTGGGTTCATGCCTGGAGTCAATTAAGAGCATAACCGCCTGCGGGCGAAAGTTGAGCAGGTAGGTTTCAATCAATTTTCCAAAAGACGCCCGTGTGGTTTTGTCGCGTTTGGCATAGCCGTATCCCGGCAGGTCTACGAGATAAAAGCTATTGTTTATCAGATAATAATTGGCAGTTTGGGTTTTGCCCGGCGACGAAGAAGTATGTGCCAGCTTTCGTCGGTTCACCAAAGAGTTGATAAAAGAAGACTTGCCCACGTTGGAGCGACCAGCAAGGGCCATTTTGTAGAGATTGTCTTCTATAAACTGAGAAGGAAGCACGGCGCTTTTAATGTATTCCGATGAAATTATTTTCATAGTTCTTTTTCAAATACCAATTCATACACTTCCGTGATATGAGAAACAAAGTGGATTTGCAAGTGTTGCAAAATGCTTTCGGGCACATCTTCCAAATCGCGCTCATTGAGTTTAGGAAGCAGCACGTGGCGAACATTTGCACGGTAGGCCGCCAGCAGTTTTTCGCGCAGTCCGCCGATGGGCAAAACACGCCCGCTGAGGGTGATTTCGCCGGTCATGGCAATGCGCTCGCTGACACCTTGGTTTTTGAGTGCGGAGATCATGGCCGTGCTGATGGCAATGCCCGCAGAAGGACCGTCTTTGGGAATGGCGCCTTCGGGAAAATGGATATGGATATCATTTTTCAGCAGTTGGTCGTATTCGATACCGAACTGTTCGGCATGGGCGCGAATCATGCTCAAAGCGGCCTGGGCAGATTCTTTCATAACCTCTCCCAGTTGTCCTGTGAGAACCAAGCTGCCTTTGCCTTTGGTGACGACGGCTTCTGCCTTGAGGGTATCGCCGCCGTTTTTGGTCCAGGCAAGCCCGTTGACAATGCCGACGTTTTTATCATCGGTCATGATGTCGTAGCGGTGGAGCGGTTTGGACAAATACTCTTCCAGGTTGTCTTTGGTAACCTGAATACTTTCCACTTCGCCTTCCAAAATTTTGCGCGCCGTTTTGCGGCAAATTTTAGAAATTTTGCGATCCAACTCACGGACGCCTGATTCGGATGTGTGTTTGTTGATGATGTCGTAAATGGCTTCATCATCAATAGAGAGTTGGTCGGGCTGCAAACCATGCTGAGCAATTTGTTTTGGAATCAAAAATTGCTTTGCAATGTGCAACTTGTCTTCGGCGATGTAGCCGTCTACTTCCAATATTTCCATTCTGTCCAAAAGCGGCTCGGGAATTGTACTCAAAGTGTTTGCCGTGGTGACAAACATGACATTGGACAAATCAAAGGGAACCTCGAGGTAGTTATCTGTAAAGGTGGCGTTTTGTTCCGGGTCCAGCGCTTCTAACAGTGCCGCCGCAGGGTCACCGCGAAAATCCTTTGCGATTTTATCAATTTCATCTAACAAAAACAGAGGATTATTTGTTCCTGCCTGTTTGATGTTGGTGATGATTCTTCCCGGCATGGAACCGATATAGGTACGGCGGTGTCCGCGAATTTCGGCTTCGTCTCGAATGCCGCCAAGGCTCATGCGAACATATTTTCGGCCTGTGGCATGGGCAATGGATTTTGCAATGGAGGTTTTGCCCACTCCCGGAGGACCCACCAGACAAAGGATCGGGCTTTTGAGAGATTTGGCAAGGGTGATAACGGCCAAATATTCCAACACACGCTCTTTGACTTTTTCCATAGCATAGTGCTCGGCATGCAAAATCTCTTTGGCTTTTTTGATGTCGGTCAACTCCGGAGTCGACGTGTTCCAAGGCAGTTCCAAGATGGTTTCCACATAGGTTTGAATGACACCGGACTCGGAAGAACCCATGGGAATCATCTCTAAGCGTTTGATTTCTTTTTCCAGTTTTTCGGTAATTTCTTCGCTCAGATTTAATTCTTTGAGCTTTGTCAAATAGTCTTCGGCAATATTTTCAGGACTGCGCTCGCCGAGTTCTTCTTGCAGAACGCGAATTTGTTCGTTGATGAATGCCGATTTTTGCATGTCATCCAAATTGGTTTTGACCTTGCGCATAATGCGCAGTTCCAAATTCAGCAAATGGATTTCTTTGGATATTTTTTCGTTTAAAAGCTCTAAACGAATGTCTACATTTTCTTCGCCCAAAAGCATTTGCGCATCGTCGTCTTCGAAAGGAATATTGGCGCTGATTAAGTCGATGAGCGTATTGGCGTTTGTGGTTTTTTGTATTTTTTGCGCAGCATCTTTAGATATTAAGTTGCCTTTGATTTGTGCATATTCCGCAAAGAGTTTTTTGGCGATGCGCGCCTTGACATCAATGGCTTCGGAAGGATCATATTCCACTTTGATGGGGCTGACTTGCACAATAAAATAGGGATCGACTTGAATATACTTTTCGATTTTGCCTCTTTCTTCAATATCGACCATAACCCGCACCAAGTTTCCGTGGAGCTTGCCCATTTGTTTGATTTTGGCGTAGACACCATAAGGGCGAATGTCCTTTTCTTCGGGCAAATCCACTTCGCTTTCATATTGTGCGCTCAAAAAAAGCATGCGGTCTCCTTCCATGGCATTTTCCAATGCGAGGATGGATTTGGTTCGCGATATATCGAAATAAGCTTCCGTGCCCGGCAGAAAATTAATTCCTCTGATGCTGATGAGAGGATAGTGGTTTTTTGGTGCGGAATCGGCCGGGGCGTTTGCAGAATTTTTAAATAAGTTTATTTTCACTGATAAGGTTTCCTTTTTTAATAGGTCTTTTTTTATTTCGTATATTATATCATTAAGTTTTGTTTTCGCAAGTTTTTTAACAGACGCCGCATGCAACTGCGTGCCGACTTACTTGTTAAGCAAGCGCTGCAAGGCAAGATAGGATAGGGTTTGCGGAATTTTTAAATTGTGATGTCATGTAACTTTTGTTATAATGGTTTCAATTTTAAACGGGGAACAAGGAGCGAAAACCTATGTCGGACAGACAGCAACGAATCAGAAATTTTAGTATTATTGCGCATATAGACCACGGAAAGAGCACGTTGGCTGACAGACTCATTGAATACACCGGTTCGGTTGACAGTCGTGTGATGGTGTCTCAATTGCTCGACAACATGGATTTGGAAAGAGAAAGAGGCATTACGATCAAACTGCAGACCATTCGCCTGATTTATCATGCAGACGACGGAGAAGAATATTATCTGAACTTAATCGACACGCCCGGTCATGTGGACTTTACCTATGAAGTGTCTCGGTCTTTGGCTGCCTGCGAGGGCGCAGTGCTGGTTGTGGATGCTTCACAGGGCATTGAGGCCCAGACGATGGCCAATGTGTATTTGGCGTTGGAAAACGATTTGGAAATTATTCCGGTTTTAAATAAAATCGATCTGCCCAGTGCGGAGCCCGAAAGGGTGTTGCACGAAATAGAAGATGTCATAGGTCTGGACACCACGGACACACCGATGATCAGTGCCAAAGAAGGGACGAATATCAAAGATGTGTTGGAG
Source organism: uncultured Eubacteriaceae bacterium (assembly GCA_937880125.1). GTDB lineage: Bacteria > Bacillota > Clostridia > Eubacteriales > UBA1433 > UBA1433. The sequence goes on along the minus strand of CALFLU010000020.1, from coordinate 13,177 downwards.
GCGGTGGTGCGCCGTGTTCCCCCGCCCAAAGGGGATAAGCAAAACCCGTTGAAAGCGCTGATTTTCGATTCCTATTATGATAGCTATCGTGGGGTCATTGTGTCGATTCGCGTTATGGACGGACAGGTGAAAAAAGACGATAGAATAAAAATGATGGCCACGGGAAAAAGTTTTGACGTGGACGAAGTGGGGATATTTTTAAACGGCTTGCACAAAATGGAGTCGTTGCAACCCGGGGATGTGGGATATCTCACGGCGAGCATCAAAAACATCGGAGACACGGCGGTGGGCGATACGATCACTTTTGAAAAACGCCCTGCCGATGCACCGCTTGCAGGGTACAAAAAAGTCAATCCTATGGTCTATTGCGGCATTTATCCTGTGGACGGAGCCAAATATGAAGATTTGAAGGAGGCGCTGGCAAAGCTGAATCTCAATGATGCTTCGCTGCTCTATCAGCCCGAGACTTCAGCGGTGTTGGGCTTTGGTTTTCGGTGTGGTTTTCTGGGGCTTTTGCATATGGAAATTATTCAACAGCGCCTGGAGCGGGAATATAATTTGGATATTGTGGCCACGGTACCCAGTGTGGTCTATCATGTCATTTTGACTGACGGGACGATGATGGAAGTGGACAACCCGACCAACATGCCGCCTGTTACCAACATTCAATCGATGGAGGAGCCGATTGTGCAGGCAACGATTATGTTGCCCACGGAATACGTGGGTGCCGTAATGGAGCTTTGCCAAGCGCGGCGCGGCGTGTATTTGGGTATGCAATATTTAGAAGAAACCCGTGTGGTTTTGGAATATGACATGCCGCTCAATGAGATTATATATGACTTTTTTGATGCGCTGAAATCGCGTACAAAGGGCTATGCTTCACTGGATTATGAGTTGAAGCGATATCAAAAGAGTGAGTTGGTTAAGCTGGATATTTTGCTGAATTTGGAAATTGTGGACGCACTGTCTTTTATTGTTCATAAAGAAAAGTCCTATGAGCGCGGCAGAAAAATTGCAGAAAAGCTGAAGGGAGAAATTCCCCGTCAAATGTTTGAAATTCCCATTCAGGCGGCTATTGGCGGCAAAATCATTGCACGAGAAACTGTCAAAGCAATGCGCAAAGACGTGTTGTCAAAGTGCTATGGAGGCGATATTTCGCGTAAGCGAAAACTTTTGGAAAAACAAAAAGAAGGAAAGAAAAAGATGCGACAAATCGGAAAGGTGCAAGTGCCGCAAGAAGCGTTTTTGTCGGTGCTGAAATTGGACGAATGAAAAAAATATCGTTGTATATCCATATTCCCTTTTGCAAGAAAAAATGCTTTTACTGCGATTTTGTATCCTATGAGGGCGTTGAAGAAATGGTGATCGAAAAATATTTTCAAGCACTTTACGAAGAAATTCGTGCCTACCGCACACTGCTCAACGGCAATTATAGTATAGAAACAATCTTTATCGGCGGGGGAACACCCAATTATGTGGATGTGGAATATATTGAAAAACTGATGCAGGTAATCAACGACTCTTTTGATGTGCAGGCGGATGCGGAAATCACAATGGAGGCCAACCCAAACGGACATGCCACCGAGGAGGATATGTCACGCTATAAAAGAGCGGGTATTAACAGGATCAGCTTGGGTCTGCAGTCTGCCGACGACAAATTGCTGGCAGAAATCGGGCGAAGTCACTGCTTTGAGGACTTTAGACATGCTTTTGCCGCGGCGCGCAGTGCAGGATTTGACAACATTAATATCGATTTGATTTTCGGATTTTTTGAACAAGATCAACAGGCGTTTTATGACGCTGTGGGTTATGTGATTGAAACAGGCTGTGAGCATGTGTCGGCTTATTCGTTGAAACTGGGCGAAGAGACGCCGTTGTATGAGGTATATATGGAGAGGGGTTTTGATTTGGATGATGAAGACTGGGCAGATAGGCAAATGCATCAATATGTTTGTGATGCATTGCAAAAAAACGGCTATATGCAATATGAATTATCCAATTTTGCTAAAGAAGGCTATGCGTGCAAACACAATTTGAATTATTGGAACATTCAAGAATATATCGGCTTTGGTGTGGCGGCACATTCCTACAAGGATCACGCCCGTTTTTTTAACACCTCCAGTATCGAACAATATTTGGAAGATATCAAAATCAACGCCAGTGCCATTGAAGAGATTGAACAGCTGGATGTGCAAAAGCAAAAAGAAGAATTTATTATTATGGGGCTGCGCAAGATAAAGGGAATAGAAATCGATGAATATAATCGCAGATTCGGCAGCGATTTTTTGGCCGATTATTCAAAGGAAATAGCCTACCTGACAGAAGCGAAATTGCTGGAAAACGACAAAAAAAACGTGTGGCTGAGCGAAGAGGGCCGGGATTTTGCCAACATTGTAATGATGGAGTTTATTGCTGAAATTAATTATTAAAAACCTATTGACAAAAGAGAGGATAAGTGGTATTTTATAATTACGTTAGCACTCGACAACGTAGAGTGCTAACAAATAAAGAGGTGATACGATGACCTTGGATGAAAGAAAATTACAAATACTGGAGACCATTGTAAGAGAATATATCCAGTCAGCTGAACCGATTGGCTCTCGTACGCTTTCAAAAAACCCGAAAATGAATATCAGCTCCGCCACGATTCGCAACGAAATGGCGGATTTAGAGGAGATGGGATATCTTTACCAACCACACACATCAGCGGGCAGAGTGCCTTCGGGCAAAGCTTATCGCTTGTATGTGGATAAACTGATGACGATTATGGAGCTGGGCGGTATTTTGCAAGACGAGATAAAATCGGTCTACAGCACCTATATGGATGAATTTACCGAAGCCATTCAGAGAACGGCACGGCTGTTGTCGCATATTACGAGCTACACGGCCTTTAGCACGGCACCCCAGGCAAAATATTTGAACTGCAAATTTATCAAGTTTATTTTGCTTGAAGAGATGAAAGTGTTGATGGTGCTGGTGACAAAGGAGCGCATTGTAAGAAATTATGTGATAACTTTGAGCCAACCTGCCGAAGAGGCGGCACTGACTGCCGTGAGCAATGTGCTCAATATTTGCCTCAAAGACATCACGCTTTATGAGTTAAACGACAGCATCATGGACAAATTAGATGCATTATCCGAAGAAGAAAGAGAGTTGCTGTTGGAGATTATTCCTTTGTTAAAAGAAATACTCGTGGAGGAAGACAGGCAAAAGGTGTATTCGGACGGATTGGATAAAATATTCAATTTCCCTGAGTTTGCAGATATTGACAGGGCAAAGAAATTTATTGAAACATTGAATCATCAAACGATATTGGCTCATAAACTCACAGAAAACATACAAAGAGATTTGAGCATTCAAATCGGTGAAGAAAATGTGGAAGAAGCCTTTAAGGACTGCAGTGTTGTTACGGCAACATACAAAATCGACGGCAAACCCATCGGCACATTTGGTGTGGTGGGGCCGACGAGAATGAATTATGATTATGTGGTATCAGTACTCGACTTTTTGCGAAAGGAGTTTAATGCACATATCAGCAGAGCGATAAATAATGCATGAAAGAGGGGATGACATGGTTCAGAAAAACAAAAAGAAGATTGAAAATGAAGAAGCCGCCCGTCACAATGAAGACGGGGTTGAAAACCGAAATGCAGAGGAAGATGTGACAAAAGAACAAGAAACACTAAAAAAGGATGAAGCGCAAAAGGACATCATAGAAAAATTGGAAAAAGAAAAGAAAGAAACCTTTGACCAATTGCTGCGTCTGAAAGCTGATTTTGAAAATTATAAAAAGCGAACAGAAAAAGAGCGAGGCGAAGTATATTCGCGTGCGCTGGAAGAATTGTCCGCAAGCCTGCTGCCGGTAATCGACAATTTTGAGCGAGCCATTGAGGCAGGCAAAGAAATGGACACCGGCGGATTTATGGAAGGCGTGCAAATGGTCTATGGGCAGCTGGTGGAAGTGCTGCAAAAGGAAGGGCTTGCGCTTGTAGACGCTATGGGATGCCAGTTTGATCCCGAATACCACCACGCGGTTTTGACTGAATGTGACGAAAATGAAGAAGACAATGTCATTTTGGAAGTGTTTCAAAAAGGATATTTATTTAAAGACAGGCTGCTTAGGCCTGCAATGGTAAAAGTAAACAAACGATAAGTGAAATAAAGGATTTTATGAAAATTAAGGAGAAAATGAATAATGAGTAAAGAAAAAATAATCGGTATTGACTTAGGAACAACCAACTCCTGTGTAGCAGTGTTGGAAGGCGGAGAGCCCGTGATCATTCCCAATGCGGAGGGTGCAAGAACAACTCCTTCGGTTGTGGGATTTGCAAAAAATGGCGAAAGACTGGTGGGACAAACTGCACGACGTCAGGCTGTGACCAACCCGGAAAGAACCATTACATCGATAAAAAGACAAATGGGATCGGACTACACCGTTAAAATAGATGACAAAACATATACACCTCAGGAAATTTCCGCAATGGTCTTGCAAAAATTGAAGGCAGATGCCGAAAGTTATTTGGGTGAAAAAGTATCCAAAGCCGTTATTACGGTTCCGGCATATTTTTCTGACAGCCAAAGACAAGCGACGAAAGATGCGGGAAAAATCGCAGGGCTAGAAGTTTTGCGTATCATCAACGAACCCACGGCAGCAGCGCTTGCCTATGGGTTGGAGCGTGACGGCAACCAAAAGATTATGGTCTATGACCTTGGCGGCGGCACATTTGACGTAAGTATCCTTGAGTTGGGAGACGGCGTGTTTGAAGTGTTGGCAACCAACGGCAACAACCGATTGGGCGGAGATGATTTTGATGACAGGGTCATTAACTATATTGCCGAAGAATTTAAAAAGGAAAACGGAATTGATTTGCGTGCCGACAAAATGGCGCTGCAACGTTTGAAAGAAGCGGCAGAAAAAGCAAAGATCGAATTGTCGGGTATTGCAAGTGCAAACATCAACTTGCCGTTTATCACAGCAACCGCAGAAGGTCCCAAGCACCTTGAAATGACTTTGACGAGAGCAAAATTTGACGAACTGACACACGACTTAGTGGAAAAAACCGTTCAACCGCTGCGTTCGGCAATGGAAGATGCAAAGGTGAAACCGGAAGATATTGATAAAGTAATTTTGGTGGGTGGCTCTACGCGTATTCCCGCTGTGCAAGATAGAGTAAAGAGCTTGACGGGTAAAGAAGGCTACAAAGGCATTAACCCGGATGAGTGTGTGGCGTTGGGTGCTGCCATTCAGGGCGGTGTTTTGGCCGGGGATTTGAAAGATGTGGTATTGCTGGATGTTACGCCGCTTTCACTGGGCATTGAAACCTTGGGTGGCGTGTTCACAAAACTCATTGACAGAAACACAACCATTCCCACAAAGAAGAGCCAGACGTTTTCAACGGCCGCAGACAGTCAAACAGCAGTGGATATTCACGTGCTGCAAGGGGAGAGAAGCATGGCAAGCGGAAACAAAACACTGGGCAGATTCCAATTGACGGGCATTCCGCCCGCACCCAGAGGCATTCCGCAAATCGAAGTGACCTTTGACATTGACGCCAACGGCATTGTCAATGTATCGGCCAAAGACATGGGAACGGGCAAGAGCCAAAATGTTGTGATTCAGTCCAGCTCCAACATGAGCAGTGACGATATTGATAAAGCGATTCAAGAGGCAGAACGTTTTGCCGAAGAAGACAAGAAAAAGCAAGAAGAAATTAATGTAAAAAACAATGCGGATTCAACGATTTATCAGACAGAAAAAACCTTGAAAGAATTAGGGGATAAAATTACGGAAGAGGAGAAAAAATCCGTAGAAGACAAAATCGCTGTTTTGAAAAACATCATGGATTCCACAGATGTTGAAGCCATTCAAAAGGCGACGGAAGAATTGAGCGAAGCGTTTTATCCCATTGCACAAAAGATGTATCAGCAAACCGAAGCAGGTCAAGACGGTGCGCAGACACAACAGCAATATGACGAAGGTGCACAAAATAATGAGTACGACGAAAATGTAGTTGACGCTGATTACGAAGTAATGGACGACGACAAGAATTAAATAAAAGTCAAGACAAAATATACGCAAATAGAAAGCCTGATGACAGGCTTTCTATTTGCAGGTATCATATCAAGCAGAGAAAAACGTGACATTGAAATATAATGCAAGGAGAAAAAGATGAGCAAAAGGGATTATTATGAGGTGTTGGGTGTAGACAAAAATGCGACTGCCGAAGAAATAAAAAAGGCATATCGCAAAAAAGCAATTGAATATCATCCCGATAAAAATCAGGGCGACAAAGCGGCTGAGGAAAAATTTAAAGAAGCAACTGAAGCCTATGAAGTGCTCAGCGACGAACAAAAGCGATCGACTTATGACCGGTTTGGCCATGAGGGCATGAACGCCAACGGGCCGGGCGGCTTTGGCGGAGGCGGTTTTGGTGCCGGCGGTTTTGGCGGGTTTGAAGATATTTTTGATATATTCGGCAGCTTTGGCGGCGGGTTTAATACAAGTTATGGAAGAAGCGGTCCCAGAAAGGGAAAAGACATCCGTGTAAACTTGCGCATCAGTTTTGAAGAAGCTGTTTTTGGCGCGAGCAAGACGGTAAAAATATCCCGTAACGAAAAATGCGCAGAATGTGACGGCAGCGGAGCGGCAAAAGGCAGCGGGCGAAAAACATGTACGGTTTGCGGCGGAACGGGGCAAGTCAAGAACTTGCAGCAAACGCCTTTTGGCACAATTCAAAACGTGCGCACTTGTGAAGTGTGTCATGGAGAGGGCAGCACGGTTGAAAAACCTTGCCCGACCTGTCACGGAACCGGATTTGAGAGAAAATCCAAATCACTGACCATTAACATTCCCGCAGGCGTCGACAACGATACGGTGTTGCCGCTGCGCGGTGAAGGAGAAGCGGGAGAGCGCAACGGACAGCCCGGGGATGTATATATCTTTATTTCGGTCAAACCGCATGCCTATTACACGCGGGAAGGAAAAGACATATTTTTGGATATGCCCATTACCTTTGCGCAAGCGGCATTGGGTGACGAAATAGCGGTTCCCACCTTGCATGGCAAGGTAAAATTGAAGATTCCCGCAGGCACACAGCCAGGACAAAAATTCCGATTAAAAGGAAAAGGTGTGGCACCGCTGAGAGGGTTTGGCAAAGGGGACATGTATGTGACGGTGAAACTGGAAGTGCCCAAAAATTTGAACAGCACGCAAAAGAAAGCCTTGCAAGCCTTTGAAGAAGTTGCAGGTCAAGAGGTGCACAGCGAAGGAAAGGCATTTTGGGAAAAGATTAATAAATAAATGAAAAGCTTGCCAATGGCAAGCTTTTTTTATGAACGTTTTAAAAGATCATAGCCGAAGGATTGGAGCATGGTATAGAGAACGGGAACAGGAAGGCCCATGACATTGAAAAAACACCCGGTGATTTTTTTGATCAACACACTGCCTATGCCCTGAATGCCATAAGCACCTGCTTTATCTGTCCATTCACCGCAAGAAATGTAACCATCAATTTCCTCTGATGTCAAAGCGCGAAAAGTGACTTGTGTTTTGTCTACGCAAGAGGCGGATTTGTCGCAGTCGGTATCCAAAACATGCACCGCCGTAAACACATTATGCGTTTTGCCTGAGAGGGTATGAAGTATGTCAGCGGCCTGGCAGGCATCTTTTGGCTTTGAAAATACCGTGCCGTCTAAAACCACAACCGTGTCTGCCGCAACAATCAAAGCATTTTTCGGCGTATGGCTATGATAGACAAATTGCGCCTTTTTTTGTGTGACGGCAATCAGGTTTTGCTCAAGGCTGTATTGGTCACAAAAAGATTCGTCAACATCGGGTGCAATGCACAAAAAGGGAACGGAAAGCATATTCAGCAGCTGCATGCGACGAGGAGAAGAAGAGGCTAAAATGATTTGTTTGTGTGTCATGATGTCTTCCTTACAGTATGGTTTTTTTCAATGCTTTTTGTGCCAAAATGGCCAAAGGAAGTCCCGCGAGAATGCCGATGACATTGTGGATTAGCTCAGAAGGCATTGAGGCCAACGGGGCAACCCAGTTTGCATAGATAATGCCCTCGGCGACGTAGTAGCCGGCCATTTCCCACAGGCAGCAAAGAATGTATGCGGTAAAAATGATGCCGTAATGATTTTTTTTATTCTGAATCAACGATGAGAACAAATATACTTGGATGAATCTTATGACAAAGGTAAAAGGTGCCCACAAAGGCCAGCCGCCCAGCACGTCAAAGAGCGTCATGCCCACAGCTACACTGATGGCGGCGTGATTCGGTTTTAATACAAAAGCGGCAACAAACAAAATAGCGCTGCCCAAATGAATCAGCCCGCCATAGGAGGGGATGGGAAGACGAAAATTGATATAGGTCGCAACGATGGTCAGGGCAGTAAAAAGACTGCACAAAACGAGATTTTTTGTTTTTGTGGAATGCATGTGATGTCACCTCGAAAGTTGAAAAGTATTTTGAACAGGTTATTTGCAGTAAAGCCAAGTTATGGATGTATATTTATTTGAGAAAAAATTTCGCCGATGCTGCCGTAAAATGCATAATCTGCCAGGTTGTCCCTTTGGGTTGGGGTTTTGTTGATCAGCACCAATTTTTCGCCGTTGTAGGCATCGATCATACCTGCGGCAGGATAAACGGTAAGCGAGGTGCCGCCTACAATAAGCATATCCGCATTTTCAATATAGGAAAGGGCTTTTGAAATAACACCCGAATCCAAGCTTTCGCCGTAGAGTACCACATCCGGCTTCAACGTGCCGCCGCATTGGCACAGCGGAATGCCTTCGCTGTTTTTGACATAGGTGGCGTCGTAACATTTTTTGCAGCGCATACAGATATTTCTGTTGACAGTACCGTGCAGTTCCAGCACGTTTTTGCTGCCCGCAAGCTGGTGCAGGCCGTCTATATTCTGCGTGATGACGGCACAAAGCTTGCCCTGCCGCTCCAACAGGGCTATTTTTTTGTGTGCTGCATTGGGCTTAGCCTGCAAATTGATCATTTTATCTTTATGGAATTGATAAAAATAATCGGTGTGCCTATAGAAAAAATGATGGCTCAGCATTTCTTCGGCAGGGTAGTCGTATTTTTGATTATAAATGCCGTTTTCACTGCGAAAGTCAGCCAATCCGCTTTCCACAGAAACCCCTGCACCGCCGAAAAACACGATATTGTCTGACTGGTCGATCAGTTTTTGCAACAGTTGAATGTTCGTGGTCATAACACGCTATCTCCTTTCGAGGATATGTTTATTAAAAGTAAATAATCAATAGTCATGAAAAAATCGATATCAAATTAATAACTTAATAACGCTTCATAGAAAAACTCTTCTTGGGAACAAACAGGAACAATACAGGCAGAATCTCCAAACGTCCAATGAGCATGCAAATTGAAAAAACAATTTTGCTGAAAGCGGAAAATGAGGAATAGTTGCCCAATGGCCCCACCACATCTAAACCCGGACCTGTGTTGCTCACGGTTGCAAGTACGGAAGTAAAAGATGTTGTAAAATCAAAACCGTTGATTGAAATTAAGATGCTGGCACCCACGATGGTCACAATATATAAGAGGAAAAAAACCCAGACGTTGTGCAAAACCGTGTTGTCGATTGCGCGACCGTCCACCGTAACACTTTTTACGAGATTGGGGTGAGAGATTTTTTTAAATTCCACACGTGCGGCCTTAAACATTACAAGTACACGTATGATTTTTATGCCCCCCGCAGTGGACGAAGCACAGCTGCCCAAGGCTGTTAGCACAAGCAAAATGGTCTTGCTGAAGGTGGGCCATATATTGTAGTCAATGCTGGAAAAGCCCGTTGTAGACATGATGGAGGCTGCCTGAAACGACGAATAGCGAAGGGCGGTAAAGAAGTGGCCTCCGTATGTTCTCATAAGATTAACGGCAATCAACAGCATAGCGCATACCAAAATAATCGTATACAGGCGCAGCTCTTCCGATTTGAGCGCTTTGACAAATCCTTTTGTCAAAATAACAAAATAAATGGCGAAGTTGATGCCAAACAAATACATAAATATGGTGAGAATAACCTCGATGGCAGGGCTGTTGTAAGAGCCGATGCTGATGTTTTGGTTAGAAAAACCGCCGGTGCCTGCTGTGCTCATTGCATGCAGAAGAGAGTCATATAAATTCATGCCTGCCACCAACAGACAAATGACTAAAATCAATGTCAATACCGCATAAATGCCGTATAAAATCAAGGCTGTTTTGCGCAAGCTGGGTACAAGTTTGTTGCCGCCGATGCCGGTGGTTTCTGCGTTCAATAAATGCACACCCCTGCCGCCGAAAGAAGGAATGATGGCCAAAGTCAAAACCAACACGCCCATACCGCCAATCCAATGGGTCATATTTCGCCAAAACAAAGTGGCCTTGGGCAAGGATTCGATTTCGGTTAAAATGGTGGCGCCCGTGGTTGTAAAGCCGGAGACGGTTTCAAAGAAGCTGTTCATAAAGGATGGAATGGCACCGCTGATATAAAAAGGCAGTGCACCGACAAAACTCATGAGCAGCCAGGCGAGGGCGACGGTCATAAAACCGTCTTTTGTATAAAAATTCTTGCTTACAGGTTTGATGAGCGCACAAGGAACGCCCACGGCAAACATGCAGGCGGGAACAATAATAAAGGCAAATAAGTCGTATTGTTTTGTGACTGCGGCAATGATGGTGGACGGAAGCATAAAAAGCGCTTCAAAACATAAAATAAAACCGATAATCTTGAGGATTGCTTTTTTATTCATGCGGTGTCCTATTTAAAAAATATCTGCCAAATTGGTTATATTCGGCTGAGAAGTGATGACGATGATGCTGTCTTTGAGCTGAATAGTGTCTTCCCCGCGCGGAATGATGATTTTTCCGCTGCGGACAATGACGGCGATGAGTGCATTGCGATGTATTTTCAGCTGCTTTAGCGGAATATTCAAAAACGGATAGTCGTGTTCTACGGAAAACTCCAACGCCTCCATATCGTTTTCGTTCATCATGTAAAGGGCGTTGATGGAAGGATCGTTCTTCATTTTCAAATTTCGCGCGTAGCGCAAAATGTGGTTTGCCGTAATCAGTTTGGGGTTGACAATGCTGTCAACGCCTATATCTTCGATGATATGGGTGCTTTTGAGGCGGGTGATTTTGGCAATGGTTTTAGGGACGCCGGAGGCCTTTGCAACAAGGCAGGCAATGATATTGGCTTCGTCATGACCCATCAAAGAAATAAAAGCACCTGCAGAGGCAATGCCTTCGAATTCTAAAAGTTCATAATCGGTTCCGTCCCCGTGTATGATAATGGCTTCGGGCAGGAGTTGGCTGAGTTTGTTGCAAATCTCAGCGTCTTGTTCAATGATTTTGACATTGATATGATTGTGCAGGAGCATCTTTGCCAAATAGATGGATATGCGCCCGCCGCCCAAGATCAACACATCTTTGACGATATTGTTGCGCTTGTTTTTTAATTTCAAAAAGATGTTGACGGAATTGGTTTCACCGATAATAAAAACCGAATCATTTTCCTGAAAAACGAAGTCGCCCTTGGGTATCAAAGTTTCCTGACCACGCTCGATGGCGGCAACCAGTATGCCTGCGTCGTCAAATATGGTGGCTTGCTGCAAAGATTGCCCAATGAGTGAAGAGTCAGGTTCTAATTTGTATTTTGTGAGCATGACTTTATTTCGTGCAAAGAGCTCTATATCGGAAACGTTTGGCCATAGAACCAGCTGAGAAATGTGCACTGCCGCAGCATATTCGGGGTTGATGACATCATCCAGCCCCAACTCGTCGATAAGCGCATTGACTTCCTCGGAATGCTCGGGGTCGCGAATGCGCGCCACCGTGTGTTTGGCGCCCATGCGTTTGGCATAGAGGCAGCAAATCATATTAATCTCATCTTGGTTGGTTACGGCAATAACCAAATCGTCGTTTTCAACACCTGCTTCGTGCAGTGTTTTGATGTTCAGCCCGCTGCCTTCGATGGTGATGACTTCCAAAGCCTCGTTGTTTTGCGACAGCACATCCGGATTTTTGTCGATGATAATAACATCATTGTCTTCTTTTGAAAGCACTCTTGCAAGGGTGCTGCCGACTTTTCCGTCTCCGATGATTGTGATATTCATATTTGATGAATCCTTTGTAATTTGCCATGATTTTGTCATGGTGTGATGTATTTCATATTATATAGAATTAAAAAAAAGAAAGCTATCATTTTTCCATATTTATGGCGCTTGCAGGGAAAATTTGCCTACGTTTTAACAAAAGAGAATGACGGACATTGTATTGGGTGCAAAAATTAAGAAAAAGAACCACAAAGGTAAAAATTTTATAGTTGCATTTTGATAAAATCTTTGTTACTATACATTTGCGCCTTTGGGCGCATCATACTGTATGTCTACATGGAGGGGGTGAAGCAAGACAATGGCAAATATCAAATCTTCTGCAAAGCGTGCAGAAATCGGAGAACGAAACAGAGTAAAAAACAAAAGTGTCAAGACCAATCTGAAATCCATTGAGAAAAAACTTGATGCCGCAATTGCAGAAAAAGACGTAAATCTCTCTGAAGAAGTTTTAAAAGAGGCTGTTAAAAAAGTTGATACAGCAGCTGCAAAAGGTATTGTTCATAAAAATACGGCCAATAAGAAAAAAGGCAGTATGCAAAGAAAAGTAAACGCAATAAAATCATAATGATAAAATAGCTGACGTAAATAAAAGCCGTTTGCCACAGGCGAAACGGCTTTTTGTGTTGTCGGAAAATATCCTTTAAGGATAAATACGATGAATGCGTTCGATTTTTGTGCAGCGGTGAGATTCGTCGAATTGCAGACATACGGCATTGAGCTGGCGGCGACCCTGGGCGAGTTCGAACCGCACCGGGCGTTTGGTTTTAAAGGACTTGAGAATGATGTCTTTGTCAATGCCGATCACACCGTCACACGGGCCGCTCATGCCCACATCGGTAATGGCGGCTGTGGCACCGTCGATGATGCGTTCATCTGCTGTTTGCACATGTGTATGGGTGCCAAGCACGGCTTGTGCCCTGCCACAGGCGTGATAGCTGAAGGCGATTTTTTCGCTGGTGGCCTCGGCATGAAAGTCAACCAACAAAATGTCGCAGGCGGCTGCCATGGACTCATATAGCGTGTCAAATGTGGTAAAAGGAT
>CALFLU010000019.1 GCA_937880125.1 uncultured Eubacteriaceae bacterium | reverse complement strand
GCGCGGTTACCGTGATATGGTAATACTTCCCGTCATAGGTTGTCGTGATGCCTTTGGCGCTGACTTTAGCGGAAAGGTCGGTTGCCGGTTTGATCGTAAAGATACCCGGCGTGACGCCCACACGGTAGTTCGGATTTGCTGTGTAGCTCACGTTAATGGCATAGGTGCCTACGTTTTCGCCCGCTACTCTGCTGACACTGATGGTTCCCAGATCATTTGCATTCACCAGCGTACCTGTCATGGTATAGGTCAATGTCGGGTCTGCTTCGCCGTAGAATTTTTCTGCGTTGTTGGCTTGCAAATAAATATTACGCTGTGTGATAACCACGCCGGCGCTGCCTGTTGATGCGTTGACGTAGTTAGGATGGGTGACTTGATAATATACTGTGTTGTTGCTTACATCGATGTAAGACGGATTCGTTGCCGTAAACGGGCCTGTTGGGCTCGTGCTGTAAGTAATCGTTGAGCCTGCGGGCGCTGTTACCGCGATGCTGTAGGCATTGCCGTCGTATTCCGTATTCACGCCTGTTGCGCTGACACCGGGAATCGGTTTTGTTGACTTTGTAATCGTAAATACGCCCGGAGTCACTGTTACCTCATAGTTTGCGTTCGGTGTGTAGGTAACGTTGATCGCATAGGTGCCGACGGCTTCTCCTGCCACCCTGCTGATGCCGATGGTGCCAAGGTCTGTGGGTGCCACCAGCGTACCCGTCATCGTATAGGTCAAAGCAGGATCTGCCTCGCCGTATTCTTTGGTTTTGTTATCCGCCGTCAAAGTAATCGGTCGTTTTGCAATCGTCAGCGTTCCGGGAACAGTATTAACAAAATACTGATCGGTCACGACAACGCCGTCTTTTTTAATGACCAATGTTCCGCTGAAATTAACGGGATACGTTGCCGCATTCGTCCCGGTGCCTGATGCCGTAAGTCCTTCAAAGACCAGTCCTGCAGGTACGCCTGTGTAGCCTGTTACCGTATGGGCATCACCATCATAGGTTGCACTGCCGCTATTGGCGGTAAGGGTAATCCATTTGCTGGGATCTTTGGCAAAGTTTGCCGTATAGGTCTGATTTGCAATGGTCGGCGTATTTGCCGCCGGCAAAGTCGGTGTCCACCCGGTGAACATATAACCCTTGTTGGCTACCGGAGTGGGAACCGTCACTGCCTGACTCCAAATTGTGCTGTATTGGATAGTGTCAAACACTGTTTGCCCTGTCAGCGTGCCGCCACTTCCCGCAACAAAAGTAATGACTACTTTTGGTATGGTATCCTGCTTTAATTTGATGTCGACGACGTAACTGAGCGTTCCGTCGGGCAATACGTCAATTGAACCGTTGCCCACCAAGTCGCTGGCGGTGATTTTGCGTCCCAGTATATCCGCCAATACGCCGTAGTCGTCATAGAGTTTTAAGGCCAAAGGCAAGTCCTCTAAGGCTTGGAGCGCCTCCAACTCCGTTTGTGTAATCCAAAAGGTATATGTTTTTATAATCGGCATATTATTATTGCTTCCGTTTTTCTCCCAGATGTTGACGACAAGCTTAATATTTGCATCATCAACCGCTACGAGATTCATCGGTATCATGGTCAGCAATAATGTCAGTGTCAATAAAAAAACTACCATGATGTTCAATATTTTCCGTTTCATTGTTTTCCCTCCTTCTGTATATTACGCACATAGTATGATGTAACATTTGGGCTGTCAAAAACGCCGGTTGTCTTACTATGTCTATATAATATGCACGGAAGGTTACAAGCGGATTACATCTTGATAGTTTTTTGTGTTTTTTTTGCACTTTTCTGCAAATTTTAATTTCTTTCTGTAACTTTTTGTTTTTCCTAATTCCTGTTATTGCGCAGCTTTCACTTTTGTCCAAATATCCGCGTAACTGGCGATAAATTGCCCAATGTCCTGGTATGCGGTGCACCTTGCCAGTATGTCATCGGTAGGGTTATAAGCAATATTATCATAAGCGGGTTCCTTGCTCGCTTCTTTCAGCGCGTTTTGGTTGGCAGAAGTGTATCCCACCTCCATGGTGTTTTTTAAGGAGATATCGTCTCTGCACATAAAGTCGATAAATTTCTCCGCCAGTTCTTTATTCTTGCTGGTGAAAGGAATGGCCACATTGTCAAACCACTGATTGCTGCCTTCTTTGGGTACTGCATAGGCCAGTTTATCGTTTTCGCTCATGCAGTAGACGGCATCTCCCGAATACACCACCGCCAGATCCGCCTCGTTGCCGATCATCATATCAATGACCTGGTCGTTGACATAGGCCAGTACGAGGGGTTTTTGCTGCACCAATAGTTCGTAAGCTTTGTTTAATTCATCCGTATTTGTACTGTTGATAGAATAACCAAGCAGCGCAAGCGCAATGCCGATACTGTCGCGCTGGCTGTCATACATCAATATTTTTTTTGCATAGGCTTCGTTCCACAATATGCTCCAGCTGTCCACAGTCTCTGTCACCTTTTCCGTGTTATACAAAATCCCCAGCGTTCCCCAAAAATAAGGAACGGAATATTGATTGCCCGGATCAAAGGGAATATTCAACAATTTGGGGTCGATATTTTTCAAATTCGGAATGTTTTGCTTATCCAACGGCAAAAGCATGTTTTCCTTAATCATCTTTTCTATCATATAATCAGACGGAAACACCACGTCATAGTTGGCATTACCGCTTTTGAGCTTATAATACATCTCTTCATTGGACGCATAGTTTTCATAAACGACTTTGCAGTTGTTTTCTTTTTCAAAATCCGCCAAAACCGTATTGTCTATATAGGTGCCCCAGTTATAGACATACAATTTTTGCGCATCACTCTGCCCGCAGCCTGTTAAACCAACTGCCAGCAACAGCACTGCACACATTATCCCAATTACTTTTTTCATATTCTCTCTCCTGTTATTTTTGTTTTTTTATTGTTACGCTTGTTGATAACAAACAACAACAGCGTCACAGTCAAAATCATTAAAGTTGACAGGGCGTTGATTTCGGGACTTATCCCTCTCTTTGCCATAGAGTATACATAAATGGATAAGTTGGATACACCGCTGCCCGTGGTAAAAAAGCTGATGACAAAGTCGTCAATGGAAAGTGTAAAGGCAAACAAAAGCCCCGTAACAATACCCGGTTTAATTTCTGCCAATACAACTTTTGTAATGATTTGCATGGGTCTGGCACCCAAATCCATCGCCGCTTCTATCAAATTGACATCCATTTGCCTTAGTTTTGGCAACACTGAAAGAATGACATAGGGAATGCAAAAGGTGATATGTGCAATGAGCATCGTGGCAAACCCCTGTCGCATACTCATAAAGGCAAAGAGAATCATCATCGATACCCCGGTCACAATATCCGGATTGATTACGGGGATATAGTTCACGTTGAGCATCAGCTTTTGTACTCTGTTGCCGTATAGAAAAATGCCGATTGAAGAGATGGTTCCCACAATGGTCGAGATAATCGTCGCCAATATCGCCACCAAAACGGTGTAGTAAAGCGCTGATTGAATATTGGAATCCATAAAAAGTCGTCGATACCACTCCAGCGTAAAGCCGCCCCACTGCCCGCGGGATTTAGACGCATTAAAGGAATAGACCATCAAAACGAGGATGGGCGCATATAAAAACAACAACATAATATACAGATACACATTTCGCAGCGCTTTTTTCATGCCAGCATCTCCATATTCTTTTGTTGTGTTTTGTCGAATCGATTCATGACTTGCATGGCAATTAAAATAATGGTCATCATAATCAACGATGCCGCAGAACCAAAGTGCCAATTGCCTGCCTGCATGAGCTGTTGCTCAATCAAATTACCGATCAGCATATTTTGTCCGCCACCCAACAGCGAAGGGATAACAAAGGTGCTCACGGCAGGCATAAACACCATGGTAATGCCCGTTATCACACCCGGAATACTCAAAGGAAACGTAATTTTCATAAAGGTCTGCCTGGGATTTGCCCCCAAATCCCCTGCCGCAATGGCATAGTTTGCATCGATTTTAATTAAAATAGAATAAATGGGATAAATCATAAAGGGCAAAAAATTATATACCATTCCCAAAAGCACTGCCCCGGAATTATACAACAAATTCAGCTGCGGCAGCGACAGTGCCTGCAAAAGCGTATTAATCAGCCCGTTATTGCCCAGCAGCGTCATCCATGAATAGGTGCGCAAAAGAAAATTCATCCACATGGGCAAAATAAACAGCAACAAAAAAGTATTCCGCGTTTTTTCGGAAGGTATTTTCGCAATAATGTAAGCCACCGGATATCCCAAAATAAAACAAATTACTGTGGAAATAAACGCCAGATACAGCGAGTTAAGTAAAATTTGAATATAGATAGGCGTAAAAAAAGATTTAAAATTTTCCAAAGAAAAATTGCCTGTGTTATTCGTAAAAGAATACACCCCAAGCAACACAATCGGCAAACAAATAAAAATCAACATCCACGCAACATAGGGCAGACCCAGCACCCGCATATTTTTATTCATCGCTAACCTGCTTTCATGATGTGAATATCATCCGGACCAAAGTCGAGTCCCACATCTTTTCCGATTTCGTGATAGTCCGTGGTATGCACCATAAAATCATAGTCATTGCACTGAACCATAATCTCATAATGCACGCCTTTAAAAACAATGCTGGTCACCACACCGTTGATGGTGTGCTCTTGGCGCTGTCCGATTTCTATATCCTCTGGGCGAATCACCACAATCACGCGATTGGTTTGCTGATCGGGTTTTTCATCCACACAAATAAATTTTTTGCCTAAAAATTCCACTTCAAAATCCTTTGTCATGCTGCCGTCTATGATGTTGCTCTCTCCGATAAAATCCGCCACAAACGTATTGACCGGTTCATTATAAATATCCGTGGGCGTGCCGCTTTGTTGGATTTGTCCATGATTGAGCACGATAATTTTATCCGATAACGTCAAGGCCTCTTCTTGGTCATGGGTTACATAAATAAATGTTTTTTTAATTTCCTGCTGTATTTTTTTTAATTCTACCTGCATCTCTTTGCGCATCTTTAAGTCCAGCGCACTGAGTGGCTCGTCCAACAAAAGCACTTTGGGATCGTTGGCAAGCGCCCTGGCAATGGCTACGCGTTGCTGTTGCCCACCTGACAGCGAAGAGACATCTCTTTGTTCGTACCCGCCCAGGTTCACCACATCCAGCAACTGCGCAACTTTCTTGCCAATGCTGTTTTTGTCCTGTTTTTTCAGGCGCATCGGAAACGCAATATTTTCAAATACGTTCATATGGGGAAAGAGTGCATAATTTTGAAATACGGTGTTTAGCGGACGCAAATACGCGGGGATGTCGTTAATCACTTTATCATATAAAAATATTTCACCGCTTGTTGGCATTTCAAATCCCGCAATCATTCGCAGAATTGTTGTCTTGCCACAGCCTGAGGGCCCCAAAAATGTTACAAACTCATTTTCGGCAATGGTGAAATTGATGTGCTTGACCACTGCTGTTTTATCAAATTCTTTATACAGATTTCTTGCTTCAATAATCGTCTTTTTCATTCAGCTGTTTTTTTACACCTCAAACAAATACAAAATGAACTACTTTGCGTTTTAGTATATAACTTTTTTTAATATGATACAATCATCTTCCCGTTTTTTTACAAAAAAACAATATAATTATTCCAAAAAAACCGCCCGTCGAGATATTGCTGGAACTCAATGCCGTTTCTCATGTATAATGTTTATCAGGAGGATAGTGATATGCGCATCTTCGACATCAGCCGAGAAATGACCACCGCTGTTTTATACCCCGGCTCACGCCCTGTGGCACTTGAAAAGCTTTGCTCCATGGCCGCAGGAGACAGCTATAATCTTTCCGCCTTCAGTGCAGATTTACACGCAGGCACCCATGTCGACGCGCCGCTGCATTTTATTGACGGTGCCGCTGACATTGCTTCTGTGCCCTTAAGCCGCTTTTTCGGTCCCTGTCATGTGATAGAGCTTACAAATAGGCTGCTTACTGCCGAGTCTTTGTTGCCGCTCATGCCGCAAAAGGCCGAAAAAATCTTATTAAAAAACAGTGTTGCCGCCGTCTTAACACCGCAGTGTGCACAGATGCTGGCAGAGCGCAATATCACCACCCTGGGCACCGAAAATCTTTCGGTTGCGCCATTTGACAACGAAGGCGAAATCCACACTATTTTGCTTTCAGCCAACATCGCCATCATTGAATCATTGGATTTGTCCCATGTTGAGGCAGGCGAATATTTTCTCAGCGCCGCTCCCATCAAAATCAAGGGTGCCGAGGCCGCCTATGCCCGTGCGGTTTTAATTTGCTTCGAATAAAAATTTATATAATGATTATAGGAGATTGATTATGAACGAACACAAAAGTTATGTTATCGACCAACGCATTGAACGCACTATTGCCAACCTTACGAAAAACAACATGCTGGCTTGCTATGTCAAAACAAAGGAAGACGTGATTCCAAAGGTGCTCGAATATTTAAAAGACGGAGATACGGTTTCGTGCGGCGGTTCCACGACCCTTTTTGAAACAGGCATCATTGAATATCTCCGAAATGGAAAATATAATTACTTGGATCGCTATGACCCCTCTATTCCCGCAGAGAAAATGGATGAACTCTTTACCAAAGCGCTTGCTGCCGATACTTATTTTTCTTCTTCCAACGCCATTACCGAACAGGGAGAGTTGTTTAATATTGACGGCAGAGGCAACCGTGTGGCCGCCTTGTTATATGGGCCCAAAAGCGTTATTGTCATCGCCGGTTACAACAAAATCGTTGCCGATGCAAAGGCTGCTTTTGCACGCGTCAAAGAAACTGCTGCACCTGCCAACGCGCGCAGATTGGGTTATAAAATTCCTTGTGCCACCACCGGCAAATGCATGGATTGTAATTCACCCGAAAAATTTTGCTGTCTTTTTACGCTCATAGGCTATCAACTCCCTATCCGCAAAGATCGTATCAAGGTTATCATCGTCGGCGAAGAGTTGGGCTATTAACAACGATTGTTTTAAAAAAACCTATTGACATAGTGTATTACAACAAAAGAACAAGGGGTGCATGCACCCCTTGTTCTTTTGTTGTAACCTTTTCAAACTCTATTTTTTTAAATCGTCTTATTCTACGTTTGCAGCCGTCGGCATCGTCATCTTACCGGCTTCGCCTTCATACAAAATGCGATAATCCGCAGGTCGTTTGTCGACAATTAATGTAACAATCCATGTGACGATTGACACGATCAATACTGCATAAATGGGTTGTCCGCCAATGATCAGCTGAGGAAGAATCGAAATTTCCAATGCCGCATAAATACACCCGACGATCATTACCGCAGGCCCGGTGCTCTTTCTCGTAAATTGAGGAATATACACCACCAAAATCATCATAATGGCCATCGGCGCCAGCATCGCCAGCAACCTCATCAGCGTTGAGACAATCCCGCCCATTAACAGTGCTGCCGGAATAGAAAGCAGCATGGCAACAGCAATAATGGCACGAGACAAATTAACCTGATTGCGCTCAGACATATTCGGTTTAAAGTAGCGTACAATCAAACCCTTTGTCAACATAGAGGTCATACCCATAATACAGGCAGAAGCTGTGGATACGTCAGCTGCCCATAACCCTGCCAGTGTAAAGCCCGCCAACCAGGGATTTAATTGAGACACTACTGCGGGAAGAGCCAATTTTGCGCTTTCCAATCCAGGGAAGCTGCCTGCGGCAACCATGCCCATATAAGCCGCTACAAATCCCGCAGGTGCCATGACCACAGCCGCTACAATGTATCCTATTTTTACCTCTCTTTCATTCTTCGAAGATACGACCGTTTGCATTGCCGCCGCTCCGGAAAATGCCTGCATAAACATCGTAACAATCCATGCCATAATCGCCCCCATACCCATACCGCGCGTAAAGTGCATCCAGGGAGTTGCAGGTTCTGTCACAGGCAGTCTGGCCTGAATGGCTGCCACACCGCCAAATTGTTTGATGATTACAATAATCCCCAGCGTCAGTCCCAACAAAATAACAATTACGTTTACTACGTTGGAGAGTGATGCGGCCCACATTCCGCCAATCAGCGAAACAATACCGAACACAACTGCCGAAACAATAATGGCAGTGGTCAGCGTAAAGGTTCCGGGCAACAGCGCCGTCAAAATGGAACCGCCCGCAATAACCTGCAAGCAAAATACGCTGAAATTTACAACGATTTGCACAATAACCGTGATAAGACCGGCTACACGGCCACTCGTTTTTTCAATAAATTCGTTGATGGTATAAAATCTGCATCTTCGAATTTTGCCGACAATAAACATACCGGCAATGAATGCGCCAATACCCCATGCCAAGTCATACCAACCGGCCGAAAATCCGCGCGTGTATGCGTTTTCCGCAACACCCACTGTTGATACACCACCAATTGCCAGACCGGCAATCATCATCGCTACCAAAAACCAGTTCAGATTTTGACCTGCCAGCAAATAGTTAACTGATTCGCCTTTTTCTGTGGCTTTTTTGACCAGCCGTGTAGAATACCAGGAAACAATCAGCAATGTAAGCATGTACAAAATAACAATAATTAATGCAGTATTCATTTTTTTCCTCCTTTATTTTTTTAACGGTGAATAATTTTTATACGCTCGTTTTTTTAATACATAGCAAAGAAATCATCTACGCTTGCGCCTTCAGGCAGCCGTTTGTATTTGATTGCCAAATTGGTCAAGTCTTGCTGCACAACAGGGTTGATTGGCACAATACCGTCTTTGAGTCGTTGAACCGTATAATTATGCTCAATTTCTCCCGGCAGGAAAATCTCGTCTACGCCGGGGCGTTTTTTGGAATTTTTGATCTTTTGATAGTAGGCATCCACGTCCTCTTGGTATTCTTCAAAGGGTCTGAATTTGTCAATGTCAATTGCCAGCATAAAGTATCCCAGCCCTCTGCCGGTTCCTCCTGTTGCCCCACCGGTCATCACCGCGGAAATCATTTCCATAGCCACTGTCAGGCAGTATCCTTTCACACCGCCCAAGGGCGAAAGCGTACCGGTGATTTTGCCTTTGGGATTTCTGTCTTCGAAAAAGTCCAGCGGATTGGTCGTGTCATTTCCGTCCCCGTCTTGTATCCACCCTACAGGAATGTCCTTTTGTGCACGAACCGCCATTTCAATTTTGCCTCCCGCAACCGTGCTGCAAGCCATGTCATACATAATACCCGGAGAAATTTTACCTCCCGGAAATGCCCAGCTGTTGGGTCCGTTGCCAAGCACCGCCTCAGCGCCTCCCGTAGGCGCAATCAGCTGAACAGAACCCGATGCGGCATATCCCGCCAAATTTTCTTTTACGGCCATCAAGGAATAGTATCCCGCAATGCCGAAATGATTGCCGTTTTTTGCACCTGCAAGACCAATGCCTGTCTTTTTCGCCATTTCCACCGCTTTTTCCATCACCAAGGGTGCCACAGTGATGCCGCAACCGTAGTCGCAGTCAAAATTTGCCGTGCTTGCTGTTTCATTTACAATGCGCACGTTGGGTTTGGCGTTTACCGTCCCGTTTACAATGTCGCGTTCATACATAATCAAGCGCGGCAATCCGTGTGAGCCGACCCCGCGAATGTCCGATGCAATCAGCACATCTGCGCCGCGCACTGCCGCATCTTTTTCAATGCCAAAGGACATCAACGAGTCTTCCGCAATTTTTCTTGCTGTCTCAATACTTACAATCCTTTCTTCCATTTTTTTACCTCCTTTTTCGTCCGTTTTCAGTGTATGGCTACACTTTTCATATCCCAATTATATCGTTTTCATTTTGCTTCTCCAAGCCATCTTTTGGCGCGCAAACGACCCTCGTTTTTTTCAGGAGTCAAATTTTCAGAAAATTTCGTGTTCTTGAGCAAATCCCGTAGCATGAAACGCCGATTCTGCGGTTTAATGGGAATAAAAAAGTACATTAATACTACAGAATGTAGTATAATGAAATTATTATTAAGAAAGCATGGTATTGGGTATGAATCCACGGTTTTGTGAAATCGCAAGTGAGTTTCCTTTGGAGTCTTCCAACAAGCTGGTCTATAAGTTTTTATATCGAGAAATTATGTCACTTGATCTAAAGCCCGGCACGCGACTGAACCTAAGTCAACTGTCCAAAGATTTAGAGGTCAGCCGCACCACCGTACGCGATGCCGTGCTGAGTCTTGTAGATGAGCATTTAATCGAAAAAACCTCTGACAATAAATTTATCGTCAGCGAACTGAAGACAACCGAAGTAGCCAATCTCTATGCGTCAAGGCGCGTCATTGAGTGCGGCGCAGCAGAAATTTTGTGCGAAGTGATTACCGATGGTGGCATACAGGTTTTTAATTCATTGCTGACCCGCATGGAAGAAGCCATGCACGCCTCGGATTTTGACACTTTTTCCAAACTGGATTTGGCATTTCACCGAAATATCGTCACACAGTGCAACAACGAATTTTTAATTTCCATGTATCAAAATATTGTCGATCAGATTCGTCGCTACCTCAGCTATGCCAGCTTCATTGACTACCCCAACGACATAACGCCCTTTTCGCCCATCATCGTGCGCCAACATCGTTTGATATTGCGCTCTTTGGAACAAGGCATTCCGGCCAATGTCACCTACTTAATTCAAAAGCATTTTTCGGATGCCGAAAAGCTGATTTTGCATCCGGACTACCGCCTTGCCTTTACGAGAATCAAAAAATAAAATACGATTATTTCACAACGAAAAGAGCAGGAATATATTCCTGCTCTTTTCGTTGAAACTCAAACGACACGGTAAAAAATCATTTGTGTATTTCTGTTGTTATTAGGCTTCTTTGGACAATTCTTCCTCGGTTTTATACAAATTTGCAACCGGAGCGGGCCTCTTGTCAAAAATCGCACACAAGATAAAGGCCACCAGGGAGGCTATGAACACCGTGTATATCGATTGTCCTCCGATTGCCAGAGATTTGACGAAAAATTGCGAAAGTACGAAAAATCCCAAGCCTACTAAGAAAGTTACCCATGCCGAAGACTTCTTGACTGTTTTCGGCATTAAAAACATTGCTGTCATCAATATCGCATAAGGCGCAAACATCGTCAAAGCCACCATCAATGTACCCAAAACGCTGGAGACCTGGGTGGCAAGGATGTAAGCTGCAACGGCGCAAAACAAAATCATCCAACGCGACGTTTTCAGCTGGCCTGCATCCGACATATCTTTTTTGAAATATTTTACAATAATATCCTTTGTTCCCATGGTTCCCAGTGTAACCATCAAACCGGTTGCCGTGGACACATCCGCCGCCCAAAGACCCGAAAGCAACAACCCTGCAATGACAGGGGATACCGCAGCGGTTACAACTGAGGGCAGCGCCAGTGCGCTGTTTGCCAAGTCCGGAAATTGGCTGGCAGCCATGATACCGAACATTGCCGAGATAAACCCGGCGGGTGCCATTAAAATCGCGGCAAAAATAACGCCTTTGCGCGCTTCTTTGGGACTCTTTGCGGCAACCACACTTTGCATGATACCCGCATTGGGAATACCTTGCAACAGCATTGTGATAAACCAAGCCAATATAACGGCCATACCCATACCTTTTACCAAGCTATACCAATGCGAACCGTCTCCGCTGATGCCTGCAGGCAGGGTGGCATTGATGGCAGCCAGACCGCCAAATCCTTTTATCGCGGCAACCACACCCAAAATAATGCCCACATAAATGACAATCATGTTGATGATGTTTGACAGGCTCGCAGCCCACAGTCCGCCCACAATGGCGATCAATAAAAACATCGCGGCCGAAACAATCAGCGCGATTTGCATCGTAAAATATTGCGGCAACAGTGCTGTCAAAATTGCTCCGCCTGCCACAATTTGCAAGGCAACAATTACGAGAAGAATCACAAATTGAATCACCACGGACACGGTTCTAAACCCTTCTCCGAACACTCTTCCCCACATTTCATTTATGGTTTTAAATGTGGATTTTCTGATCTTTTGAGCCAAAAATATCCCCGTAAACAATGCACCGACCGCCCAGGCCACATCATACCAACCTGCTGAAAGCCCGCTGGCATAGGCCCTTTGTGCAATGCCAACTGTAGAAGAGCCGCCCACGGCAAGTCCCGCAATCATAACGCCAATCAGCACCCAGTTCAGCTGCTGATCCGCAAACAAAAAGCTGTTGGAGCCGCCTTTTTTTTGCAGTCGTGTCGACCACCATGAGACGAACAACAACGAAAACATGTAGATGATAACAATAACCAATGCAATTTGCATTTCCATTTCCTCCATTTTTTTATTTTACAGTTGAATTTTTACTGTAATGGCACTTTTTTAATTCTTTTTAAATACATCTTCTACCGTTGCGTCTTGGGGTAAAATCTCATATTTCACCATTAGTTTCAAAAGCTCTTGCGCCACAACGCCGTTTAGTTCCACGCCTTCTTTTAATCTTTTTTGTGTGTTGTTGTATTCAATTTCTCCCGGAATATATATTTCATCTACACCTTTTGCTTTGGGGCAGGATTTTATCTCTTCGATTAATTCATCCATC
>CALFLU010000018.1 GCA_937880125.1 uncultured Eubacteriaceae bacterium | reverse complement strand
TACCGTGTGGGCGGTCGCATTTTTTTTGGTGATTCTTTCCGTGGTTTTGGCAGAGAGAAAATATACGCGAATATTTATTGCCGTGTTTGTGCTCACTCAAATCTATATGTGGATTCGCTACCCGATTGTGATGGTCGCAGTAGAGTGGACATCTTATCTGTCAAGAATATTTATCATGCTTTTGGGTTACTTAATTATCCATTATGTGGGCAAGGAGTATCTTGCCAGACTGCGCGGTCATGAAAAACATCTTAAGGAACAGCAACTTGTGTCAGATATTTCCACTAATTTCATTTCCATCAATAATGAAAACGCTTCTCAAAAGATAGATGAAATGCTTAAAAAAAGTGCACCGACTTTGGAATTTAATCATGCCTATTTGGCTGAATTTTCCGACGATTATACGGAAATAGAAATTCTGAACCTTTGCGTGCAGCATGCCAGGCCGGATTCTTTTCCCTATGAGCAAGGCAGTATTTTGCACATTTCGCACTTTCCCAATATTCAAACCGCCCTGTTAAAAAATCAGCCCCTCACCTTTGAAAACATTGACGACCCCGCTCTTGTGATGTCTGAAGGGCTCAAGAGATATTTTTTGCGGCGCGGCATCAAATCCTGCATTATTATGCCCATTGTATTGGACAAAAAAGTCATCGGCATGGTTGTTTTGGAATATTATGAGCGCAGCAGCACGGCGGTACAAAATGATCGTCTTTATTTTCTGCAGATTCTTGTCAACTTGCTGCTGGATACAAGAAAAAAGACATTGTACGAAGAACAGCTTTATCGTGATGCCTATTATGATTCCACCACCAATCTGCCCAACCGCAACTATTTAAATCATAAGTTAAGTGAATTGATTAAGAATGTTGATAGCAATCAGCAAATAGCCATCATCAATATGGACCTCGACAACTTCAGGGGCGTCAACGACACGTACGGACACAGCGTGGGCGACGATGTTATCAGAGAAACCGCGTCATTATTGAAGGATATTTTTAAAGAAGACTGTTTTGTGGCACGATTCAGCGGGGACTCCTTTGTCATTGTGCTGCCCCACTTGCAAAGCAAGTCCCAGGCTCAAGTTTATGCACAAAAAATTACGGACGCGCTGCGCTCTCCTATTTTTATTTATCAAGATCATCACGAATTTTTTCTCACGGCAAGCATTGGCATTTCGCTCTTTCCGCAAGACGGCACGGATGCCGACACGTTGCTGAAAAATGCGGACTTGGCCATGCATGTGGCTAAATTGCGCGGAAAAAATCTAATCCTGTTTTGCACCGATGCCATGAAAGGGCGCATTGCCGAAAACACGGCACTGACAAACAGACTATTTCGTGCACAGCAAAACGGAGAATTTTATATCGAATATCAACCGCAGATCAACTGCGCAACCGGTCAAGTAATCGGCGCAGAAGCTTTGCTCAGATGGAGTCCCACAGATTTGGGGCCGGTGTCCCCCGATGTGTTTGTACCCGTCTTGGAGCAAACAGGATTGATACACGAAGTGGGTGCTTGGGTGCTGAAAACGGTTTTGGAGGAGCACAAAAAAATGCTTGCCCGAGGCCTTGCTCCTCTTCGCTTTTCCACCAACATCTCCTTTGCACAATTTCGCAAAGAAAATTTTGTCCAAACCGTTTCGGAAATTATTCAAACCAGCGGCGTCGATCCTCAATACATCGTGCTCGAAATCACCGAAAGCATTGCTTTTATGGAGACCGAATACATTTTGGATTCTCTTCGACAACTCAAAGACCTCGGCATTGAAATAGCCATTGACGATTTCGGCACAGGATACTCTTCTCTAAACCGCCTGACGCAGATGCCCATTGACAAAATCAAGATCGACAAAAACTTCATTGACGGTATCGGTGTCAACGCAAAAGAAGAAAGTGTCATAAAAATCATTGTCTATTTTGCTGAACTGCTCGGCGTAACCACCGTTGCAGAGGATGTGGAGACCGAAAAACAGGTAGAGTTTTTAAAGAAAATTTCTTGTGATGAAATTCAAGGATATTATTATTCTAAGCCCGTCCTTCCCGATGATTTGGCTCGCTATGCCGCTGCCGTGCAAGCTGCATCAAGTTCTGCTTCA
>CALFLU010000017.1 GCA_937880125.1 uncultured Eubacteriaceae bacterium | reverse complement strand
ACTAAGAGTTTAGAAGGGTCTCTGGGTATGTTTTTAGTGCAGGTAGTCTTTGAGCTTTTTGCTGCGGCTGGGGTGGCGCAGTTTGCGCAGCGCCTTGGCCTCGATTTGACGAATGCGCTCGCGGGTGACCTTGAACTCGGCGCCCACTTCTTCCAGCGTGCGTGGACGGCCGTCTTCGAGCCCAAAACGCAGTTTGAGCACTTTGGCCTCGCGGGGTGTCAGGGTATGCAGCACCTCGATGAGCTGTTCGCGCAGCAGGGTGTAGGAGGCAAGGTCCTCCGGAGCAGGGGAGTAGTTGTCTTTGATAAAGTCTTTTAAGTGGCTGTCCTCTTCTTCGCCGATGGGGGTCTCCAAAGACACGGGATCCTGGGCAATTTTCATGATTTCGATCACTTTGTCCACGGAGTAGCCCAACTCTTCGGCCAATTCTTCAGGCAGCGGCTCACGCCCCAAAGACTGGTGCATGCTGCGCTGCAGGCGGATTTGTTTGTTGATGGTCTCCACCATGTGCACGGGAATGCGTATCGTGCGTGCCTGGTCGGCAATGGCACGGGTGATGGCTTGGCGAATCCACCAGGTGGCGTAGGTGCTGAACTTGTAGCCCTTGGTGTAGTCAAATTTTTCCACGGCTTTCATCAGCCCCAAATTGCCTTCTTGAATCAGGTCCAAAAACGTCATGCCTCTGCCCGAATAGCGCTTGGCGATGCTGACCACCAGGCGCAAGTTGGCCTGGGAGAGCATGTTGCGTGCGTTTTTGTCGCCTTCTTTGCTGGCCTTGGCCAGGGCAACTTCTTCTTCGGAGGTGAGCAAGTTGATTTTGCCGATGTTTTTTAAATACATCTTCACCGCATCGTTGACATTGATATTGTCGGAGGCGGCAACGACTTTGGGGTCTAAATCTTCAACTTCTTCCTCTTCTTTTTCGTTGTCTTCGTCTTTGATCGTCAAAAAGGGAGAATCATCGATCAGTGTATCGTCGGGCAGGCCGTTTTCATCGATAATTTGGATGTCGTTGATCGTAAAAAAGTCCAAGATTTCTTCCACTTGGTCAGGTGCCACTTCGGATACGTTGGAAATGGTGTTTTGAAATTCTTTGTCGGAGATGCGTTTTTCTTCTTTGACGCGTTCTTTAAACTCTTCGAGCATTTCTATGACATGTTTGGGGTCTTCAGACTCAAAACGATTTTGCTTGGTATTTTTTTCTTCAGGAGTTTTTTTCATAATAGAGTGTACCGCCTTTGATTTGTTCCACGTGTTTTTTTAGTGCGTTGATGTTTTGCAGATGTGTATTGGCCTTTACGGCATCGTTGTCTTTGAGCGCCTGATCGCAATGTTTTGTTTCTTCCGCGATTTTTTCGTAGATGTTTTCGATTTCGATTTTATCGATAAAACCGACAACATCGCTCTTGGGCGAGGGACTGAGCAGTATTTGGCTTAAGTATTCTACATCATTTTGATTTTTTATTAAAGAGATATATTCGGATATACGAAATATTTTTGCCTCGCTATAGCATTGAATGATGTGTTTGAGCGTATCATCTAAAATTCCGGGCGTAAAGACAAGGGAGTCAATGCGCCGACGGTGCTGCTTATAGGCGTCGCTGTCGGAGGCTAAGATGTTGAGCAGGCTCTCTTGCGCCACAAGGCTTCCTTGCTTGGCTTCGCTTGGCGAAGAAGGTTTGAAACGTGCCGAACGAGCGCCCTGTTGTTGGTAGCGCTGGAGCTGTTCTTTTAGGATGCCCTTTGCCACGGAGGATGCTTGACTGACGGTGTCTAAGTAGGCTTCGAGACGAATGGCATCTGTCACGCCTGCTAAGACAGAAAGTGCCCTGCGTGCATATTTGGTTTTGTTTTCCGCACTGTCTTCGGCAAAGGATTTTTTGAGGCGATAGAGCTGAAATTGATAATAATCCAATGCACCCGGCAGCAGCGCAAGCAATTTTTCTTTGCCGTGTTTGCGAATATATTCATCAGGGTCTTTGCAGTCGTCCCAGACGATGATTTTGGCTTCAATATCTTTTTCATCGAGGATTTGGGCGTTTTTTAACGCGGCGGCAATGCCTGCCTCGTCGTTGTCATAGGCCAAATAGACCGCTTGCGTGTATTGCTTGATGAGCGAGGCTTGCAGCGGCGTCAGCGCTGTGCCCAACGAGGCGATGGTGTTTTTAATACCCCCTGCCGCCAAAGACACTGCGTCCATATAGCCCTCTGTGAGCAGCAAATAGCCCGCTTCTTTGCAGGCAAATTTTGCGCGGTTGAGGTTGTAGAGGTGTTTGCCCTTGACATAGACGGGTGTTTCGGAGGTATTGAGGTATTTGGGCATATTTTCATCGTCCAGCGCCCTGCCTCCAAAGCCCAGCACCCTGCCTGAAATATCCTGAATGGGAAAGAGCAACCTGTCGCGAAATCGGTCATAGAGGCGGTCACTTTTGCTTGATTTCATGACAAGTCCCGCCTTGATCAGGTCGGTTTTCGTGTATTTTTTAATAAATCGATTGGTGAGGCTGTCCCATTTTTCATCGGCATAGCCGATGCCGAATTCTTTCATGACCTCCGGGCTCAGGCCGCGTTTTTGCAGGTAGGCAAGGGCGCGGGCGGAAGCCTTGGCACGGGTGTAGTAAAAATTGGCCGCTTCTTTGTTGATTTCATAAATGCGTTTTTGCAAATTATTGCGTGCAATGACTTCTTTGTTGGCCGTGTGGGCCAACTCCACATGATACCTGTCTGCCAGCAGGCGAATAGCCTCCACAAAGGGCAGGTTTTCGATGCGCATGATGAAGTGAATGGCGTTGCCCCCCGCGCCGCAGCCGAAACAGTGAAAGATGTTTTTTTCGGGCGTGACAATGAAGCTGGGGTCTTTTTCACGGTGAAAAGGGCAGGGCGCTTTGTAGCGCGAACCCACCTTTTTCAGCGGCACATAGCTATCGACAACCGAGACGATGTCTGCCTTGTATAATATTTCATCTATTTTACTTTGTTCGATAAAGTCTGCCATAGTTTTGCTCCATGCGACTGTTTAGCTCCAAAAGGAGGGAATGAACAGTTCGGTGTATTTTTTGATGGCATAGCGATCGGTCATGCCTGAAATATAGTCTGCCACGCCCCGCTGTGCCGAGTCGCTTTCGGCAATTTGTCTGAACTGGGCGGGCATTTCGTGGATATGTTCGCAGTAATAGTCAAATAAGCTTTTGAGTATCAGACGCGCTTTGGTATCTTCCATTTTTTTAAAGTGCGCCGAGGCGCTGTAGACGTGCTCAAACAAAAATGCGCGCAGTTGGTGCATGGCCTCATAAACGGGCGTGCTCATACGAATGCTGTCTTGATGAAGGCTGTGCTTGACGATGTCTTTGACTATGCAGTCGATGCGTGCAGAACTGGTGGTGCCCAAAATATCCGCAATCTGCGCGGGAATGTCCTCGTCACGCAGCACCGCACCGCGAATGGCATCGTCCAAATCGTGGTTGATGTAGGCCGTGCGGTCTGCCAGGTGCACAATTTGCGCCTCCAATGTTTTGCGCTCTTTATCGCCGTTGTGGTTTGCAATACCGTCGCGCACTTCTTTTGTCAGGTTCAGCGGCTCCAACACCTCCACCGTGCGCAGGCTTTGCAGCGCGTGGTCGAATCCGCCGTCCATAATGGAATCGAGCAAATATTCGCCCAAATGCCCAAAGGGCGTGTGGCCGATGTCGTGACCCAGGGCAATGGCCTCAGTCAAATCTTCATTCATGTTCAAGGCGCGCGCAATGACGCGGGCGATTTGCGTGACCTCGAGGGTGTGGGTCAGCCGCGTGCGATAGTGATCGCCCTCGGGAGAGAGAAAAACCTGCGTTTTATGCTTGAGACGTCGAAAAGATTTGGAATGAATGATGCGGTCTCTGTCGCGCTCAAAGCAGGTGCGAATCTCACACTCCGCCACGGGGCGGCTTCTTCCCTGCGAGGCAGCGCTGGCAACGGCAAAAGGGGAAAGATTTTCTTGTTCTCTTTGTTCCTTGATTTGTCGGATGTTCATTTTTTCTCCTGATTAATGCCATTATTATATCGCACTTTCTTTGCCAATACAACAAACAAACTCTGTGGCGCGCATTGAACTTTTCGCACAGATATATTATAATTTGTTTTTACGGAAACGAATATTAAAAGCAAAGCGGTGAGGGAACATGACTGAAGAAAAAAAGGTTTCAAACTTTATTTGGGATTTTATTGACGAGGAGCTGGCAGAAGGGGTGCGTGAGGAAGTCTATACGCGCTTTCCGCCGGAGCCCAACGGATATTTGCACATTGGGCATGCCAAGGCGATTTATATCAACTTTGCCACGGCGGCGCGCTATGGCGGCAAGACCAATTTGCGTTTTGATGATACAAACCCCATCAAAGAAGACACGGAGTATGTGAACAGCATTCAAGAAGATATTCACTGGTTGGGCTATGAATGGGACAAGCTGTGTTTTGGCTCGGACTATTTTGCGCAAAATTACAATTATGCGGTGGAGCTGATTGAAAAGGGACTGGCTTATGTGGACGAGCTGAGCGCCGAGGAAATCAAAGAATACCGCGGAACGCTGACCACCCCCGGCAGAC
Organism: uncultured Eubacteriaceae bacterium; assembly: GCA_937880125.1. Lineage (GTDB taxonomy): Bacteria > Bacillota > Clostridia > Eubacteriales > UBA1433 > UBA1433. The sequence continues at coordinate 13,095 of CALFLU010000017.1, read as the reverse complement.
CCAGCCCGCACCGTGCGAGAAGTGTGGAAGAAAACCTGAAATTGGTTGAAGAAATGAAAGACGGCCGCTACGCAGAAGGCGCAAAGGTGTTGCGGGCAAAAATAGATATGCAAAGCCCCAATATTGTCATGCGGGACCCGGTGCTTTATCGCATTTTGTATGCTGAGCATCACAGGACGGGAAATGAATGGTGCATTTATCCGATGTATGACTTTGCCCACCCGCTGCAAGACGCCATTGAGGGTGTGACCTTCTCGCTTTGTTCGCTGGAATTTGAAAACAACCGCGCGGTCTATGACTGGGTGCTGGACAATTTGGACGACTTTGCTCTCAAACGCCCGAGACAAATTGAGTTCGCGCGCCTAAACCTTGAAAATACCGTGATGAGCAAACGGTTTTTAAAAAATCTCATTGACAGCGGCGTTGTGGACGGCTGGGATGATCCGCGACTGCCCACGCTGCGGGGATTGAGGAGACGGGGTGTAACGCCGCAGGCCATTGTCAATTTTTGTGAAGCCATCGGCATTTCCAAGGCCAACAGCGAGGTGGAATATGCGCTCTTTGAGCATATGGTGCGCGATGACTTGAAAATGAAGGCAAAGCGCGTGATGGCCGTAATTGATCCGCTCAAAGTGGTCATTACCAATTACCCCGAGGGTAAGGTGGAGTATTTGCCCGTTGCCAACAATCAGGACAACGAAGAAATGGGCAGCCGCCAAGTGCCCTTTGGCAGAGAAATTTATATAGAACGAGAAGACTTTATGGAGGTGCCGCCCCCGAAATATCATCGTCTCTATATCGGCAATGAAGTGCGGCTCATCGGTGCGTATTTCATCAAATGCAACGAAATGATTAAAGACGAAAACGGACGCGTGGTGCAAATTAACTGCACCTATGACGAAAAAACCAAGGCGGGCAGCGGCTTTAATGAACGAAAAGTCAAAGGCACCATTCACTGGGTGCATGCTGAGCGTGCGCTGAAATGCAAAGTCAACTTATATGAGCCGCTGTTGTTGGACGATAATGGAGAGGGCAGGGACTACCTGGAGAGAATTAACCCCGATTCTCTGACAATCATGGATTCTTTCTGCGAAGAAAGTTTAAAAGACGCCAAGGCGGGCGAGGTGTTTCAATTTATGCGCAACGGGTATTTTGCTGTGGACAGCCATGATGCGGACATGTTGACATTTAACAGAACCGTATCGCTGAAAAGCTCGTTTAAGCTTGTGCAAAAGGGGTAAGTCAACCATGAAAAATATTGCCGTTTTGGGCTCTACCGGCTCGGTGGGCAGGCAGACGCTGGAGGTTATAGACGAAAACAAAGAACACTTTCGCGTCACTGCGCTGGCAGCCAACAAGCAGACGGACTTGTTGTTGGAGCAAATTGAAACATTTAACCCCGAAATGGTGGCGGTTTATGATAAAGAAAGCGCAAAGACGGTAAGAACGCGCGTGAAAGGCGCTGTGCGCGTGGTGTGCGGCATGGAGGGGTTGTGTGAAGCGGCGGCCTATGAAAAAAACGACCTTGTGGTGTGCGCCGTTGCGGGCAGCCTGGGGGTTCTTCCCGCCTATAGCGCTCTTTCACAGGGCAAAGACATTGCCCTTGCCAACAAAGAGGCCATGGTGGCCGCAGGGCATATTATCAACGCGGAGGCCAAAAGACAAGGGGCGCGCATTATTCCCGTGGACAGCGAGCACAGCGCGATTTTTCAGTGTCTGTACGGCAACGACAAAAAAGACGTGTACAAAATTTGGCTCACCGCCTCGGGCGGGCCGTTTTTCGGCAAAACCCGAGAACAAATGCGCGGCATAACAAAAGAGCAGGCACTCAAGCGCCCCAACTGGACCATGGGGCAAAAGATCAGCATTGATTCGGCAACGCTGATGAACAAAGGGCTGGAAGTGATTGAAGCTGTGATGCTCTTTGGCGTTGCGCCCGACCAAGTGGAGGTGGTGGTGCACTCCCAAAGCATTGTGCACTCCATGGTGGAATACACAGATGGCTCTGTTATGGCACAGTTGGGTGTGGCTGACATGCGTCTGCCCATTCATGTGGCGTTGTTTTATCCGAAAAGGCAGCCTTCTAATCTGGAACGACTGCGTTTGTTTGACCGCAGTTTGACCTTTCACCGCCCTGATATGCAGGCCTTTGTTTTGTTGGGTTTGGCCTATGACGCCATTGAAAAGGGCGGCAGTTATCCGCTGGCGCTCAATGCCGCCAACGAAGTGGCCGTGGAGATGTTTTTGAAGGACAAAATTGAATTTTTGGATATTGCCGATATTGTCTCGGCGGTCTATGAGAGCACTGCGGCAAAGACGTGTGCCACGGTAAAAGAGGTTATGGAATTGGATAGGGAAATAAAAGAAATGACCAAAGCGTATATTTGTGCGCAGTATCAATAGAGCGATACAACAAAAAAGCGGCGAACGCCGCTTTTTTTATTGCATGCACAGGGAATTATCAGGCAAAGAGGCCTTCTTCAACGGCCTTTTTGAGTTGTTCATAGCCGCCGAGCAAAACATCGTCCACAAAAATTTGCGGCACGGTTTGCATTTTTGTTCTCTCTATGAGTTCGTCAAACTCCTTGCTGTCAAAATCGACATGGATTTCTTCGAAAGCAATATCGGCCTGTGTCAGCAGCGCCTTTGCACGAGAGCACCAGGGGCAGGGAGAAGAGCTGTAGACGGTTACTTTTTTCATGGCAAATTCCACCTTTCTTCGTTGAAAACATTGATAACTTGCAATCTAACATATATAGGACAGTTTTATTGTACAGGTTTGTTTGCCGCATCGTCAACAGAAATTAAAAAAAGAATGAATGTATGATGTAATCTTTTACTTGTAACGAAAATTTTGTGGTATAATGCAAAGTAGAATGCAAAAATTTATCTAAAATTTTGTTTTGCGAAAGGAGTGTTTTTAGATGGCTTTAGTAGATTTGACAATGGTCGGAAGAAAAAAAGGCGGCGGCACCAGCGTCAGCGAGTCGGTTGCGATTATTCAAAAGGTCATTGATGATTCGGGACTGAAAAATACGCTGTATCCCATGAGCACCGTGGTGGAAGGCGATGTGGAAGAAATTTTTGACCTGGTCAATGCGATGCGCAAAGCGCTGATTGACAAAGGCTATACGAGAATCGAAACCTCGATCAGAATACAAGAAGACAACTAAAACGCATAGAAAGGAATGAAATGATATGGCAATCGTGGATATGGTATTATCGGGCAGCAAAAATGCCGAAGTAAAAAAAACATACCAGGAAATTGTAAAAGAAAATCTGGACACAGCCGGGTTTAAGTATATTCAAACACCGATGAGCGTTGTGGTAGAAGGGGAACTGGAAGGCATTATGGCAATGGTCAAAAAAATTCAGGAAGAAATTGCCGATGCGGGATATGGACGCGTGTTCTCTATTTTGCGCATTGACGACAGAAGAGACAAGAAGGGAACCATGGAGCAAAAGCTCAACAGTGTTCGCACAAAAACGGAAAAAATGTAGCAAAAGAGTCCTCAGCGAGCGTTGTATTGTTCGTGAGGAAATTTTCATCGTATGGAGAGTAAGATATTTTGATAGAAGGACTGCGTTGCAGTCCTTTTTGATATTAAGTGTTATATTGAGATTCATTTTTCTTAAGATACATCATGTTGAATTATGTTATAATTATTTAAAATTAAAGCAATACTCAAAGAGTTGGGCAACGTGGAGGAGCAAGTTAACTATATGATGATTCATGAAAAATTTAATAAAAATAATGATATTACAGTTTTTAATGGGGACTGCTATGAATTATTAAAAATACTTCCAGATAGCTACTGTGATCTGATTATAGCGTCTCCGCCATATTGTATGGGCAAAGCATATGAAGATATAAATGACGATATAGATACATTTAAAAATCAACAATCAATAATTTTTAATGACCTATACCGTGTGTTAAAAGAAGGCGGCAGTATATGTTGGCAAATTGGTTATCATATTAATCATTCTGAGGTGATACCTTTGGATTATTATGTGTACCAAATTTTTAGAGAAGGATGTAAAGATTTAGAAATTCCTCTTATTTTAAGAAATCGGATTATCTGGACTTTTGGACATGGTTTAAACAGCTCACAACGATTTAGTGGTAGGCATGAAACAATACTATGGTTTACAAAAGGAAAAAGCTACGATTTTAATCTAGATTGTGTCCGTATACCCCAAAAGTATCCAGGTAAGCGATCATATAAAGGTGTAAATAAAGGAAAATTAAGTGGGAACCCTTTAGGAAAAAATCCATCGGACGTGTGGGATATTCCAAATGTAAAAGCAAATCATGTTGAAAAAACTTTGCATCCGTGCCAATTTCCAATAACTCTTCCGCGTAGACTAATACGTGCTTTAACACAAGAAAAAGGAGTTATACTAGATCCTTTTATGGGTGTTGGATCAACTGGGGTGGCATCAATACTTGAAAACAGAAGATTTATTGGAGCGGAAATTATAGAAGAATATTATCAAATAGCGAAAAGTAGAATTCAAGAATCAATAGATGGTAATATAAGAATAAGAGATGATAAACCTGTAAATAAACCTGATGTGAGAACATCGGTAGCAAAGCTACCAGAAGAATTTAAAAAAGTTCGAGAAGGTGTAAAACATGAGAAAAAAATCTAGGAGAGGAACTGGTTTAACAGCAGAAGAGAGAGCAAAAAAAAAGCAACAAGCAGAGAGAAAAAGAAAAACTAGAGAATTTAAAAAGAAAATTAAAAACATATTTATTATGGCCGGTTTCATTTATCTAAATACAGAAAATAAACATGTAGAAATAGGCCCGAGAACGGTTGAATTAGATTCAGTTTTTATTTATAAAAATATTTTACTCATATGTGAAGATACAAGTATTGAAGACATTAAGCCTCACATGAGAAAGAAAAATGAAACTTCGGAAGTAATTAAAAAGGATATTGCACAACTAGTCAAATGGCTTACTGAGAGTTTTAAAGAATATAAAGATGCCATAGATGAATATACTCCTGAAGAATACAAGGTATTCTATTTGTACTTTACTGAAAAAGAAACTGGGTTTACAAAAAATCAGTATGACCTATTTTCTCACATAAAAATTGTTGAACCTCAGTTTTTAAATTATTTAGATTCAATGGCTAAATGCATTAAGAAATCAGTTAAGTATGAAGTGTTAAGATTTTTAAATCTTAATTCTGAAGATATTGGTACGACTACGACCGAAGATGCTCAGAAAAATATTAATGCAACAATCATTAGTCCCAAAAAAAATACCGGTATAACAACTGGTGTAAGAATTGTTTCTTTTATGATGTCTGCAGATACGTTAATTCGAAACTCATTTGTTATGAGGAAAGATAGTTGGGAAGATGCAGTATTTTTATATCAACGATTAATTAAAAAAGAAAAAATAAAAGCAATTAGAAAATTTTTGGTAAAAAAAGAAGAATCTTTTTACAATAATATCATAGTTACACTTCCAGACGACGTTATATTTCTCGATCAAGACAAAAATCCGGTTGAACTTAAAAACATTGGAAAATTTGCTACCTATAATATGATTATCCCCGACAAAATGAACAGCATCTGTATTATTGATGGTCAACATCGAGTATTTGCTCACTATGAAGGTTTAGAGAATGATACTGATGAAGAAAAAATTTCTAAATTAAGAAAAGAGCTGCATCTTCTTGTAACGGGGCTGGTATTTCCGAAAGATATGCCTCCTATACAGAGGGCTTAAATTGAAGGTGAGATATTTTCGGATATCAATTCTAATGCGAAATCTGTTCCGGCAGATATATTGTTGCATGTGCAGATGAATAAATATCCACTGTCTGACTTAGGATTGGCTAGAAAAGTTATCGAACGATTAAATAGTGAGAAAATTTTCTTTAAAAAATTCGAAATGTCGTCTTTAGATAAAGGTAAAATAAAAATTGCATCTATTATAAAATTTGCATTAAGATACTTAGTGACAATTGAATCTAAAGATCGAAAAAGCTTGTATTACTTTTGGGAAGGAGATAAATCGGCATTAATAAAATTCGATCAAGATGCGTTTGACGAATATATAAATTATTGCATAAAGAATATCACAGATTTTTTTTCAGCGGTAAAGAAGAATTTTAATGCTGAATGGCATAATCCACAATCAAAGCTTTTATCAGTTACTGCAATTAATGGATTCATTATAGCGTTTAATAAAATAATTGACAAAGATGGTGTAAAAGATTTCAATTATTATGACCAAAGACTTCAAAAATTGGGAATTGATTTTTCAAAAGATAATTTTCCATATACTTCAAGTCAGTATTCGAAATTTTCAGAAAAAATAATTGATGAGGCTTTTAGAGATACAGAATAATTATGAACGATATAAGCTAAAAAATACAGCTTTAGATGATTGGATTAAAAAATAATTATCGAAGGATTGCATTAATAAATCAAAAAATTACTATACTTCGACAAAAAATTTATGCAGAAATTCGGTTTTGAAGTTGCGGATACATTTGAAAAAGACTATGAACTATTGTCTTTGTCCTTTGATGGAAGCAAGCCCGCCTTTGCCGAGGCCGTCAAGGATCAGAAGGTATTTGACGATACGCTGAGCATTTATTATTCGCCGCAGTGTCCCTACAGCGCGGACTGCATTGCGCAAGTCAAAAGCTTTTGTGAGGCCAACGCCATCGGCTTGCGCTTCATAGCAATAGACACGCTTGAAAAGGCCAAGAGCGTGCCGGTGTTTTTTAACAACTGGGCGGTGTTGTATCAGGGAAAATTTGAAACGGTGCATTTGCTCAACGAGGGATATTTGAAAAAACTGTTGAAGATATAACCGTATTCAATACGCCTTTAGGTGCAAAAAATCCGTTGAACGTAAAATTACCGACATCGGACAAAAATTCTGTTATTTAAAATCACCTTATACAATGAAGGTGATTTTTATTTTGAAAAGGTATTGACAGAATACAAAAACAAAGTATATTGTACATAGTGTATATATACAGTTGAGAGGAAGAAGCCATTGACAATCATTATCAGGAATGCAGATGATCGGCCGATTTATGAACAAATTTATACGCAAATTCGAAACAGCATTTTGTCAAACGAGCTGTCGGAAGGGCAGATGTTGCCTTCGATCCGCGCGCTGGCAAAAGATTTGCGTATCAGTGTTATTACCACGAAACGCGCCTACGATGAGTTGGAAAAAGACGGGTTTATCCACTCGGTAGCAGGCAAAGGCAGCTATGTCGCGCAAAAAAACACGGAAATAATCCGTGAACAATATAAAAAACAAATCGAAGAACAGATGCGTCAGATTGTCTTGCGCGCGGGTGCTTGTGAGTTATCAAAGGAAGAGTTGGATGAAATGTTTGATGTGATTTACAATCAGGAGGAAACGAAATGAACGCGATTGAAGTCAAAAATGTGAGCAAACACTATGCGGGATTTTCTCTTCAAGACGTTACGCTTTGCCTGCCTCGCGGCACGGTTCTGGGGCTTGTGGGAGAAAACGGCGCGGGAAAAAGCACGCTGATAAAACTGATTATGAACGCCACCGGCCGCGACGGCGGAAGCATTCGGGTCTTAGGCGTTGACAATGAAAGTATGGAGTTTGACGCTGTAAAAGAAGACATCGGCGTGGTGCTGGATGAGGCGTATTATCCCGAATCACTCACGGCGGCAAAACTCAATACCGTGATGAAATACACCTATAAAAATTGGGATGAAGAATGCTACAGACGCTATTTGCATCTTTTAAACTTGCCTGATAACAAGGCGTTTAAAGATTTTTCACGGGGTATGAAGATGAAACTTGCCATTTCAGTAGCATTATCGCACAAGGCGAAATTGTTGGTACTGGACGAGGCCACCAGCGGGTTGGACCCCATGATACGCGACGAGATATTGGACGTATTTCACGATTTTATCCGTGAAGACGACCATTCTATTTTGTTGTCGTCGCATATTGTCAGCGACCTTGAAAAAGTATGCGATTATATTGCCTTTTTACATAACGGAAAGCTGCAATTTTGCGAAGAAAAGGATGTGCTGTTGGAGCAGTATGCCGTGATAAAGCTGTCGCATGAGGATTTTGAGGCCATGGACGAAGAGGCGATTATCAGCGTGAAAAAAACCGAATACGGGGTGGAGGCGTTGGTAAAAAAATCGGCGATACCGACCGGATTTAGCGTGGAGCATACCACGCTGGAAAACATCATTTTATTTTTTGCGAAAGGAGAAAAAAACCGATGAGAGGACTGCTTTTAAAAGATTGGTATACATTGATAAAACAGGTGAAATTTTTCCTTTTGTTAATTCTTGTTTTTTCAGTTATCGGAGGGGGAAACATGGTGGCATTTGCTGTGGTGTATGCTGCGATGGTGCCCGTTACGGCGCTGGCTTATGATGAGCATGCCAAATGGAACAGTCTGGCGATGATGATGCCCTACTCCGTTGAAAAAATTGTTTTCAGCAAATATATCCTCGGCTATATCGCTATTGCCGCCGCGGTTTTGCTGGCGATTGCCGCACGATGGATTATGAGCATGATCAATCATGTGCCGATGGATACAGGGATGTGGGGGATGATTTTTTTCTCGATCTGTGCAGGGATGATATTACTGGCGGTGAATTTGCCGATGATGTTTCGCCTGGGTGTGGAAAAGGCGCGCATCGTGTTTTTTGTGATATTGGGCTTGGTGGTAGGAATCGGCATGGTCGCAGGAAAGAAAATAGAAATGTTGTTGAGTTCGCTTATCTCTCCCGTGCAACTGATGCCGACGTTGCTTGCGGTGAGCGCAGCAGTATTATTGCTCAGTGCGGGCTCGGTCTATGTTGCCATAAAACTGTATCGGCGCAGGGTGTTGGCCTAAAAGGGGTCTCAATTCGCCGCCGAATGTGGTATATTGGTTTGTATACAATAATAAAGCGGCGCAGGGCTTGACAGAGCCTATCTCCGACACAACAAATAAAAAACAGCAAGAGTCTATCTGCCATGCAGGAGGAAAAATGAATAAAGCAGAAATATATGAATTTTTGAACAATCAAAATATCCGATATGAGGTTACAGAACACGAGGCCGTATACAATATGGCGGAGCTTTCTGCGGTGAGCCTTCCGTATCCCGAATCGGACGCCAAAAACCTCTTTGTGCGGGACGACAAAAAGCGAAATTATTATTTGATAACGGTGAAGGGGGATAAAAAAATAAACCTGAAAGAATTCAAACAAACACACGGCACACGGCATTTGTCCTTTGCGTCGGAAAACGATTTGGCGGATATAATGAAGCTGACGCCGGGGGCGGTCACACCGCTGGGGGTTCTCAACGACGATGAAAAAAAAGTGCAGGTGTATATGGACAAAGAATTTTTGGAAAGCCCCGCGCTCATAGGCGTTCACCCCAACGACAACACGGCGACCGTCTGGCTGAACACAGAGGACTTAATCTATCTGTTAAGAGAGCACGGAAGTACGGTTCATTTGATCGATATTTAAGCAGATGATGCGCTATCTTCTGTAAAAATGATTTGAGTCCAACGGGAATTGAATGAGCGATATGCAGCAGTTCTTTGCTTGAGGAGTAGGCTTTGTTTTTACACCGTGAGCAAAGAAATGCAGTCTATGAAATCTCGGAACTTTTACTGAAAAAACTCAAGGAATGAATGAAAAAAAGCAGCGCTTCGACGAAAAAAGTCGAGGTGCTTTTTTTATTGCGATTTTTTCGAAAAAAAAGGGTGAAAGGCTCGTTTTTTTTACGAAAAAACTTGCATTGTGTGGAGGAAAGTGGTAATATTTGGAATAAAGTGGAGGATAGGAAGGAAACAGGCAGCATGTTTATCGGTGAATACACACATTCGATCGATGAAAAGGGAAGAATTATCATTCCCGTGAAGTTTCGCGCACCTTTGGGCGAAAGTTTTATTGCCACCAAAGGGTTGGACGGATGCTTGTTTTTGTTTCCTTACAAGGAGTGGGACGCCTTTGAGGCGAAGTTGAAAACGCTGCAGCTGGGCAGCAAAAAAGCCAGAGCGGTGAGCCGTGCGTTTTTTGGCAGTGCCACCGAATGCCAAGTAGACAAGCAAGGGCGCATTATGCTTCCCAAGCCGCTGCGCGAATATGCCAATTTGGACAAAGACATTTGCGTAATCGGCGTCAGTGAGCGTGTGGAAGTGTGGGATATGCAAACCTGGAAAGACTATAACGACCCAGAAGCGGGGTATGCGTCGGTGCTGGAAGACAACATTGAAGAGATGGACATCTAAATGGAAGAAAAAAGCCTGCACATTCCCGTGATGAAAACAGAGGTTTTGGATATTTTAAACATTTGCCCTAACGGTGTGTATGGGGATTTGACCATGGGATACGGCGGACACGGCAGGGCGATTTTGGAAGAGTTGGGACAAGAGGGTGTGTATGTGGGCGTAGATAAAGACCGTTACGCCATTGAAAAAAGCGAAGAATGGACAAAAGGGCATAAAGCAACGGTTTTTACTGTTCAGGAAGATTACAAAAATCTGCCGCAGATTGCCCAAAGACTGAACATCGATGCCTTTGACGGCATACTCATTGACATGGGAGTCTCCTCCCTCCAGTTTGACCAAGCGGACAGGGGATTTTCGTATCACCAAGAGGGCAGGCTGGATATGCGCATGAATCAAGAGGACAATCTGAGCGCGTATGACATCGTCAACGGCTACGAAGAAGCAGAGATTGCACAAATTCTTTTTGAATACGGTGAAGAGCGGCACGCAAAGGCCATAGCAAGACAGATTGCAAAACACAGAGAGATATCGGCTATTCAAAGCACAACAGAGCTGGCGGAAATTGTGAAAAAAGCCTATCCGCCCAAAGAGAGATTTCAAGGCAAACACCCCGCGCGAAAGACGTTTCAGGCGCTGCGCATCGCGGTAAACCGCGAAATGGATGGACTTGAAGAAGCGCTGAAAAGCATGGCAAATTTGTTGAACAAGGGTGGGGTGCTGGCAGTGATTTCTTTTCATTCACTGGAAGACAGGGCGGTCAAAGAGACCTTTTGGCAGTTGGCAAATCCCTGTGTGTGCCCGCCGGACTTTCCGATTTGCACCTGCGGCGCCAAAGAAGAATTTAAACTGCTGACAAGAAAACCCATATTGCCTTCAAAGCAGGAAATCGAAGTAAACCATCGCAGCCGAAGCGCGAAGCTAAGGGCCATTAAGCGCACGGCGGTGCAAAGATAAAAATAACAATAAAGGACGAAGCAACCATGGCACAGACACGAAAGAGCGCCGCAGTAGCGGCAGGCAAACAAAACATCATACAAACCCGAGCGTCAATGGCGACAAAGCAAACAACGCTGGGCAGGGCACGAAGCAGAAGAAGGCTGCGCCTGACCGGCGCAACGCTCAAACGTGTTGCCATGATTTTATTGGTGTTTATGATTGCGATGGCCTTTATTAATCAATATTCGCGCATCATCAGCGTCGGCGGACAAATCAACGCCATGGAAAAAGAAATCAAAAGTACACAAATGCTCACAGACAGACTTGAAGCACAAGTCATAAGCATGGTAAACTGGGATCAGATAGAATATGTGGCGAAAACAAAGCTGAACATGGTGGAGCCCACACAGGCCTGCTACACGGCAATGGAGCTAAAGCCGCTGCCGCAGGAATATACCCAAGAAAAAGCAAATATTGCTCAGGGTGAAGGGGGCACGAATACCGTGACAGAAAAAATATCGTCAGTCTTTTCGTGGCTGACAGACTAATTCGTCGTTTTGGGAGGGTCACATGAATTTTGACACACTGAGAAGCAGAAAAAGACTATTGGCCCTCCTTGTCGCTTTTGCGATAGTGAGTGTTATTTATGCGATTCGTCTGTTTTATCTTCAAGTTTTTCCGGATTCAAAAATTTCCGCAAGCCAACTCAATCAGCTCATGGGCGAAATTCCCATTACGGCGCCGCGCGGCGAAATCTATGACCGAAACAATGTGCTTTTGGTCAAAGACGCTGCCAGCTACCGCATTTATGCGCGCCCCAAAGATATTTCGGATTATGAGGGCACGGCAAAGATTCTTGCGGAGGCATTGGGTTTGGAACAGGAAAAAGTGCTTGCAAGCATTTCGAATACCGAGGCAAGTTTGGTGCTGATTAAGACGAAAGTGGATAACGATATTGCCCAAAGCATCAAAGAGCAAATCAAAAATGGCATCACCATTGAAGAAGATAAAAAACGCTATTATACCAACGGAAACTTTATGTCCAACGTCCTTGGCTTTACCGGCATTGACCACCAAGGACTTTTTGGCGTGGAGGCGGCTTTTAACGATGTGTTAAAGGGCAAAGATGGTCTGCTGGCTTATGAAAAAGACGCCAACGGCAACAAAATCAATTCGGGTGTGGAAATTCGCAGAGAGGCCCGTGCGGGTGATAATGTGGTATTGAGCCTTGATAGTGTCATTCAACACTATGCGGAAACGGAAACCGTTGCTGCGCTGCAAAGAACCAACGCAAAAAAGGTCATCACCATTGTTATGGACGTAAAAACGGGCGAGGTGCTGGCCATGGTCACCAAGCCCGATTATGACTTGAACAATCCGTCCACCATCAGCGATGCCTACCTCAGCGCCATTGCCGATGAGGCGTATACCACCGATGCAAGCGGCGGTGTGGTAAAAAAGAGCGATGATGATATACGCATGGGCATGTGGGCAAACCCCGCAGTGAGTTTTATCTATGAGCCCGGATCCACCTTTAAATTGATTACCACCGCGGCGGTGCTCGATGAAGGCACGATGAATATGCAAACACCGCTGTATTGTCCCGGGTATTATGTGGTGGACGGCGTGCGGGTGCAGTGCTCGGTGTTTCCCGGAGCGCATGGAACCAACCCGCTGCACAGCGCAGTGGCAAAGTCTTGCAACCCTGCATTGGCGCAGATGATTTTGACATTGGGCAGGGACAAGTTTTATAAATACGCCTATAATTTCGGATTTGGAGACGCCACGGGCATTGAGCTTTCGGGCGAAGAAAAAGGGATTGTTCCGCCCAATTCGGCAAGTTTGGGCAATTTGGATTTTTCCACGAAGAGTTTTGGACAGG
>CALFLU010000016.1 GCA_937880125.1 uncultured Eubacteriaceae bacterium | reverse complement strand
TATATGTGGGAAGTGAATATGCGTGAGATACACGCTGCAAAAGGGCTTAGCTCCGGCAGCTTCCCCGCCCGCCCCGACAACATCGTCACCGCAGCCGTTGACAATGTCTCCGGCAAGTTGCCCACGGAGCTTTCTTCTCGTGACCCGCGCGGCTCAAGGGTCTATACCGAAATGTTCATTGCAGGCACTGTGCCCACCGAAAAAGATGATTTTCATCAGGAACTCGTTTTGTGCAGCGCCTCCAATAAAACGGCAACCCAATATTGCCCTCCCGATTTGGTGACCAAGAAGGTAGTGATCGTCAAACCCGAATCGCGCTTCCCTGCAGGCGTCAAAGCACTGAACCCCACCTTTGTACCCGGCAATGAACAAAGTGTCGTGTATTTTCCTGCCGCAGGCGAGGCCGAAACTTGTCCGATACACAACGCCAGTTCACCGGCCACAATTGACTTATACCTCAGCGGCGCGGCACCCAATGACATCACCATCAACCAAAACGGCTCGACCACCCTCGCTGTGCAGGGTACCAACGCCGTTGGCGGCGGCATATCCGGCTTAACCAACCTTTCCGCAGGCACAAGCAACAACAACATCGCCTCTGTGTCTCTCTCAGGCAGCAATGTAACCATCCAAGGCAAGAGGGGCGGCAGTGCCGTGGTCACCGTTACCTATACGGATCCGCACGGTCACACGCTGTCCACCTCCGTCAATGTTACGGTTAAAGGAAACAGTGCGGCGACAACGCCGGTCATTGTCTTAAATCCCACTTCCATTACATTGTCAAAGGGAGATGCTCTACCTGACTTTTCCACTTATATTGCATCCGTTACCGACGGCAACGACGGCAGCATTCCCGCAAGCCAAGTAAATATCAATGCCTCAGGCGTAGATGTCAATCAAATCGGCACCTACACCGTTGTGTATTCTGTGGTCAACTCCCAGGGCAAAACCGGAACGGCCAACCTGACGGTAAAAGTAAAATAATAAATACCATAAAAAAAGCCACCCATACGGGTGGTTTTTTTATGCAAAATTACTTGCTTTCGTTTAAAAGTTCAATCACATAATTGCAAAAATCCTGTGAGGTGGCACCGTCTTGCCTGCCTGTGATGACCATTTTCTTTTCGGAAACAAGCGCTTTGTCCAGTGCCGTAGAAAGCTCAAGTGCCTGTTGTGCATAGCCGATGTGTTCGAGCATCATCACCGCTGCGCGCATCATGCTGGAAGGATCCGCATAGGCCGCCCTGCCTTCGTCCACCATTCTCGGCGCAGAGCCGTGAATGGCCTCGAACATGGCATATCGCTTGCCCAAATTGGCACTTCCCGCCGTGCCCACGCCCCCTTGCAATTCGGCTGCTTCGTCCGTTAATATATCGCCGTACAAATTCGGCAAAACAATCACCTTAAACTGCGTTCTGCGTTTGGGATCCAACAGCTTAGCAGCCATAATATCCACATACCAGTCATCAAATTCCACACTCGGATATTCTTTTGCAATGACTTTTGCCAACTCCAAAAATTTTCCGTCTGTGGCTTTAATAATGTTAGCTTTGGTCACTGCCGTGACCCTGTTTTTCCCGGACTTAACGGCATAGTCAAAAGCCGCCCGCAAAATGCGTTCACTGCCCTCTTTTGTGGTCACGGTAAAGTCCATGCACAATTCGTCGTCCAAACAAATTCCGTGACTGCCCAAAACGTAAGATCCCTCTGTGTTTTCGCGGTAAAATACCCAATCGATGTCTTCTTCGGGCACTCTTACAGGGCGAATATTTGCAAATAAATCCAACTCACGGCGCATGGCCACATTGGCGCTTTCAATATTTTTCCACTTGTCTCCCGCACGCGGTGTTGTCGTGGGCCCTTTGAGCAGCACGTGGCAAGCTTTGATTTCTTCCAAAACATCTTCGGGAATGGCCCTTGCGGCCTTGGCTCGGTTTTCAATGGTCAATCCGTCTATTTGTCGAAATACAATTTTGCCCTCTGCCAACTCTTTGCTGAGCAAAGATTTGAGCACTTGGTAAGTGTGATTTGTAATAAACGGCCCTATTCCATCTCCGCCAATCAAGCCGACTACAATGGGACTCAGCGCTGCATAGTCAATAAATTCTTTGTCCTCTTTCATTTTTTCGATGCGTTGATATTGTGCCCGAATCAGTGTTTCTATGTGTTTTTGCAATTTTTCAGCGATCATGTCTACTTCCCTTCGTTATTTAAGATATTGATTATATCATAGTCGATTTTAGAACATTTCACAACTCCATTTCGCGGTTCTTCTTTTTTTATATAAAAAAACACCCCTGCATCCTGCAAGGGTGTTTTTATTTTTCTTTTAAAAACGGCTGTTGATAATTTTTTCCACTTCTTTGACATGATCTGAAATAACCAAAAATACATAATCATCTTTTTTGATTATCTTTGCGCTGTTGAGTTTTTCGGCCTCCAAATTATTGGCAAAGGATTGTTTGATATCTTCAATGCGCTTTTGAAAAGCACTCTCAATGGCCGCCGTGTTTCCTTCTTTGCCCATAATAGCCAAAAACGTATCCGCACTTGTCATGCTCGCAGAAGTTATTCCGCTGAATTTTTCCACCTGACTTGCACTGAGCCCGTATTGCGATTGAAGCATTTGCTCGTCAATCTCCTTGGGCATGGATATATTCATCGCTGCGCTCACTTCATCTTTCAATAGGCCAAAATCAACAATTTTCAGCGCCGGTTCTGCCTTTTTACAAGAAATCAGTGAAAGTGCCAAAATCAGAATCAGTGCTGCCGTACCACCAAAAACAACCAATATGCGTTTCATACATTGCTCCCGTTTATATAAAGTGTATCTGAGTTGTAACTATTTTGTAACGAATAGAGTATACTGCTTTCACAGAAGAAAAGCAACCCCTTTTGACATTTTTCTTCAAAAAAACACATAGACAAAACCAAATTGTCTATGTGTCTGAAGTTTCCTGTTAGAACACCCTACACACGGGGCTGTTCGATGGGAGGCGTATTTTTTCTGTCCTTTAACAAAGGAAGCACCTGACTGTCTATAAATTCGCGTACCTGGTTTGCCGAACGCCCTGTATAGAGAGTAGGGTCTGTCATCGCGTGCAGCTGTGCCTCGCTCAGTTTCAGCAAATCGTCCTTTGCAATGCGCGCAAGCAGGTCGTTTTCTTTGCCGTATACTTTCACCTGCTCCGCTGCCTCCATGCTCAATACGCGAATGCGCTCGTGCACCTCTTGTCTGTCGGCACCCTGTTTGACGCTCTCCATGATCATGTTTTCGGTCAGCATAAAGGGGAGCTCTTGTCGGATGTGGTTTTCGATGACCTTTTCATTGACCACCAGTCCTTCAAAGACATTAATGGCAAGGTTTAAAATGGCATCCGTCGCCAAAAAAGCTTCGGGAATGCTGATACGCCTGTTGGCGCTGTCGTCCAGCGTGCGCTCAAACCACTGCACTGATGCTGTCAGCTGCGGATTGATGGCGTTTGTCAAAACCAATCTCGCCAATGAACAAATGCGTTCGCATTTCATCGGATTGCGCTTATAGGCCATGGCAGATGAACCGATTTGGCTTTTGCCGAAGGGTTCTTCTACTTCTTTGAGGTGCTGTAAAAGGCGAATATCCGTTGCACACTTGTGCAACGACTGTGCAATATCGCTCAAACAATACAAAATGCGTGCATCGAACTTGCGGGGATAGGTTTGCCCCGTCACCGCAAAGGAGCCTTCAAAACCCATTTGTCTTTCCACCGATTTTTCCAGTGCCATAACTTTTTCTTCATCGTTTTCAAACAAGCTCATAAAGCTTGCCTGGGTTCCCGTGGTTCCCTTCACACCCAGCAGGCGAAAGCCCTCCAGGGTAAAGCGAATTTGCTCCATGTCCAACACCAAATCATAGAGCCATAGGCTCGCGCGTTTGCCCACCGTGGTCAGTTGAGCAGGTTGAAAATGCGTATAGCCCAGCGTAGGCACATCGGCGTATTTTAACGCAAAATCCTTCATGCGCTCAATGAGCACCAAGGCTTTGTCGTGAACAAGCCTAAGCCCCTGGCGATACATGATCATATCCGCATTGTCTCCCACATAGGCGCTGGTGGCACCCAAATGAATGATTGCCTTTGCCTTTGGCGCTGCGTCCCCGTAGGTATGCACATGGGCCATGACATCATGTTTGAACTTCTTTTCATATTCCGCTGCCTTGTCATAGTCTATATCGTCAATATGGGCGCGCATTTGCGCAATTTGTTCCTCGGTAATGGGAAGACCCAGCTCTTTTTCGGCAACCGCAAGTGCTACCCACAACTTGCGCCAGGTAGAAAACTTATTGTCCGCAGAAAATATCTGTAACATTTCTTTTGACGCATACCTGCCGTTTAGCGGATTTACGTATTGATTGGTCATAGCTACCTCAAATTTATTCATTCAAAAAATCTTTGATTCTTTTGAGTCCTTCTTCAATGTTTGCCATCGATGTTGCGTAGGATAGGCGAATAAATTCTTTTGTCCCAAATCCCTCGCCTGGAATGACTGCAACCAAGGCTTCTTCCAAAAGCACACCGGCAAAATCCAACGCGCAATTCACCGTCTTGCCCTTATAGGTTTTGCCGAATATTTTTGAAATATCCACATACAAATAAAAGGCGCCTTCCGGTTTGATATAAGACAGTTCCGAAATATTTTCATCAATATAGCGCATCATAAACTGTCTTCGTTCATCGTATTGCTCCACCATTTCTTCGATGATTTTTTTATCCAATGTCATGGCAGCTTCACCGGCCTTTTGCGCCATGGAAGCAGGATGCGACACTGTGTGACCCTGAATGCTACTCATGGCTTTGATAATGTCTTCTTCCGCTGCGGTATAGCCGATGCGCCATCCCGTCATGGCATAGGTTTTAGACAAGCCGTTGATGACAATGGCATTCTTTTTAATATCTTCTCCCAACTGTGCAATGCTGACATGCTCTACGCCGTCATAGACGATGCTTTCATAAATTTCATCCGAAAGAACCATCACATTGTTTTGAACCGCAAAATCAGCCACCACCTGCAGCTCTTCTTTTGAGTAGACGCTGCCTGTGGGATTTGAGGGCGAGTTGAGCATAATGGCTTTTGTTTTTTCGCTCAATGCGTTTTGCAAATCCTGCGCCGTCACCTTAAATCCGTTTTCGGCTGTTGTTTGCACATATATCGGTACTCCGCCTGCAATTTTGACCATTTCGGGATAGCTCACCCAATAGGGCACGGGAATAATTACTTCTTCCCCCGGATTTAATATCGCAGACAAAGCCAAAAACAGGCTGTGCTTTGCACCGCTGTTGACAATAATGTTTTTGGGCTCATAGGCCAGGTTGTTTTCGTCTTGAAATTTTTTGCAAATCAATTTGCGCAGCGCCATGGTGCCGTTTACTTCGGTATAGCGCGTAAAATTGTCGTTAATGGCGGCAATGCCCGCCTGCTTAATTGCCTCGGGGGTGTCAAAATCGGGTTCTCCCGCACCAAATCCTATTACGTTCTTTCCTTCTGCCCTCAATTGTTTTGCTTTTGCCGTAATGGCCAGCGTCATGGACGGTGTAATGGTCTGCAAATTTTTGGCTGTTCGTATCGGTTGCATCTTTCTCGCTCCTTTGTGTAAATTTGGATAAATTCATCTATGAATGAAGAAACATCGCGTCTCCGAAACTGAAGAAACGATATTGGTGCTCAATGGCTTGGCGGTAAGCTGCCAACAGTTTTTCTCTGTCATAAAATGCCGAAACCAGCATCAAAAGCGTCGACTGCGGCAGGTGAAAATTTGTAATCAACGCATCGGCAATTTTAAACTCATAGGGCGGATAAATGTAAATATCCGTGCTGTCGGCAACGGCTTTGATGCGCCCGTATTTTTGCATACATCCTTCCAGGGTTCGCATTGCCGTGGTCCCCACGGGAATAATCCTTTTGCCATGAGACTTGGTTTCGTTGATTAAATCTGCGTTTTCTTGAGATATATGATAATATTCTGTGTGCATCTTGTGGTTTTCGACACGGTCTTCTTTGACCGGTCGAAAGGTATCAATACCCACATGCAGTGTCAAAAATGCCTGAGAAACATTTTTTTCTTTGATTTTTGCCAACAGCTCTTCGCTGAAATGCAGCCCTGCAGTGGGTGCCGCCACCGAGCCCGGTGTTTTAGCATAGATGGTCTGATATCGATCATATTTCGATTCATCATCCTCAATATAGGGCGGCAGCGGGATTTTTCCGTAACGTTCGATTTGTGCCAGCGAATCGCTTGTGCCCATGAGTTCCACCAAACAGGTACCTTGAGCCTCTTTTTGCAAAAGTTTTACGCTAAAGTCCTGCTCTATGGTTATTATATCATTTTCTTTTAACCGTTTTAACGGTTTTATCAAAGCTTGCCAATGTTTTTTTTCGATTTGTTTAATCAGTAAAATTTCGATTTTTGCACCGGTTTGTTTTTTGCCCAAAAGCCTGGCACGAATGACTTTGGAATCGTTAAAAACCAAGCAGTCCCCCGGTTGCAAGTAATCGACAATGTCATAAAAATGTTTATGCTCTGTAAGACCTGTTATGCGATGAATCACCATCAGTGCAGAGGCGTCTCGCTGTGTTGAAGGATATTGCGCAATCAGTTCTTTGGGCAGCTCATAATAAAAATCGCTCGTTTTCAATCTGTCCCTCTTGATATGGAATTTTTAAGTGTTCGTATGCATGGCGCGTTGCAATGCGCCCCCTGGGCGTTCTTTGAATAAATCCGATTTGAATCAAATACGGCTCATAGACATCTTCAATGTTGTCTTTTTCTTCTCCGATGGCCGCCGCCAGTGTGTCCAGACCCACAGGGCCGCCCCCAAAGGCATTGATAATGGTATTTAGCATCCGCCTGTCATTGGTGTCCAATCCCTTTTCATCCACTTCTAAAAAGTCAAGGGATTTTTTCGCTGATTCTTCGTCAATTTTTTTCATATTCAACACTTGCACAAAGTCTCGCGTGCGTTTGAGAATTCTGTTTGCAATACGTGGCGTGCCTCTGCTTCTGCAAGCAAGTTCATGAGCGCCTTGAGGTGTAATATCCACATCCAATATCTTTGCCGAACGCATAATAATTTCCTGCAATTCTTCGGGACTGTACAATTCCAACCTGCAAATCACACCAAAGCGATCGCGCAACGGCGAAGAAAGTAACCCCGCCCGTGTAGTGGCGCCAATCAATGTAAAGGGAGGTAAATCCAACCTTATCGAACGAGCTCCGGGCCCTTTGCCCACAATAATGTCCAAAGCAAAGTCTTCAAGTGCGGGATAGAGCACCTCTTCCACGACCTTGTTCATGCGGTGAATTTCGTCTATAAACAAGATGTCTCCCTTGCTTAAATTAGACAGCATTGCAGCCAAGTCCCCGGGTTTTTCAATGGCAGGACCCGATGTTACTTTGATATTGACACCCATTTCTCGCGCGACAATATAGGCAAGCGTTGTCTTGCCCAAGCCGGGCGGTCCAAAAAAAAGAACATGATCCAAGGTGTCTTCGCGCTGTCTTGCAGCCGAGATAAACACATCCATGTTGCCCTTGATTTTTTCTTGCCCGATATATTCTTTTAGCGAGGAGGGACGCAGACTTTTTTCGTTTTCTGTGTCAATCTCCGTTTTTGAAGTTGTAAGGATTCTCTTTTTTTCCATAACAGTCCCCTACAGCCTATCGGCGCTGGCCAGCGCGTTGAGGATATTTTTTTGCGTTGTCTCTTCTTTATTGTACGTTTGTTCCACCAAAGAAATGGCTACAGTGCGTCCATAGCCCAGCGATATCAGCGCGTCGACGCAAATACTCTTTTCTTCGTCTGCTTCTCGGCTTATGCCCAAGGGCAAGTCGTCAAAGTCATCGGTGTCTGCAAACTTGCCTTTTAAGTCTACAATAATGCGCTGTGCCGTTTTTAAGCCTATACCCGGTGCCGTACAAAGTAACTTGGCATCGCCGTCACGAATGGCTTGTACAATGCTTTTATCCGCGTGATAACTGAGCAGTGCCATGGCAGCCTTTGGCCCGACACCCGAAACCGTGGTAAGCGCCAGATACAATTCTCTTTCGGCTTTGCTGATAAAACCGTAAAGAATGGGTGCATCGTCTCTGATTTTGACATGGGCATAAAGTTTGGCTTCCGCCTTTGTTTCCTGCAAAACGAAAGCGGCATTGGTAGACACAGATAATCTGTATCCAATCCCGCCATTTTCAATCACCGCATAATCTGCGCCTGTTTCTATTAATTTTCCTTGAATATAATCGTACAATTTGTTTTCACTCCCGTTTTATCTATTATACCAAAAACACGGTAAAAGAAAAGGACTTCTTTCATGCCACTATTCAATCTTCTCCCGGTGCATAGCAGCACAAAGCCGAGAAGAAAACTTCTCGGCTTTGCATTGTATGGCTATTCGTTTTTTCTTAGACGTTCTTTTCTTTAACAAAGTCTACTGACACATCTTCAAACATCAATACCGCATGATCATCATCACTGTCCACTGTCATCACTTTTTCCATCGCAGGTTCCCACACATTTTGTTTTCGGGCAGCCAGCTCGCAAGGAGAACCTTTTTTGCCGCACAAAATTTGATAATCAGCCGTTGAACAGGGCTTCCAACCTTCAAATTGATCCGGGCTTTCATAAATGGTCTTCATTCCTTACCTCCTGTTAATTATTCATTTGGTACACTGATTGTATCATACTTATCTTTTGAGCGCTACACTTTTTTCCTATTTTTGGCATTTTTTTACTTACCCTTTTCTCTTGATTGCCGAATATCAGGCTTTTTTGCCTTCAACGGCGTGGCCATAGTCGTGCTGATCCAGCACCACCCAATCGGCAAAATACCCCCTGTTGCCAAAGACAATCGGCGATTTTTGCTCTTCCAATCCTTCGTTTCCTTTGCGCCATTGACGAAAAGCCACGACTGATCCGCCTTTTTCGATACTGATATTTCTGCCCGTACGTGCCGCAAAAATATCCGCTTTGCGCATGGCTTTTTCTGCCGTGGCCAGATGCGCTTTTTCTACACCTCTGCCATAGTTGATTCGATATCTGTCACGTTTCTTCCTGATTTTTAATCGATCTTTTTGCGCAAGAACCAACAAATAATCCGTCAGTGACATTCTTCTCTGTTCAGCTTGTCGCTGAAGCTGTTTTTCTTGTTCTTGCGTTACTTCAATGATAATTTCTTTATTCATTGTATCTACCTCTCTTTATCTTTATTATGGCATGCACTTACACATGAAGAAAATTTTCGTTAAATAAAAACACCGCAAAACGTATCCTGTACGCATTGTGGCGTTGATAATCAATATCCTAAAAACGCTCGATTTTCTTGCCTTGCTTGGTTGCCTCTGTGTTCTCAGCCGTTTTTTTAAAAAGCTTACATGATGCTCGACTATTGTTTAGTATAACATTTTTGCCCCTTTGCGTCAAATTTGCCGCTTGTGCTATCTGGTCATTGTGATTCTTTTTTTGTCTTATTCTGTGCATATTCCTAATCTCTAGCATAACTTTTTGGGACAATAATTTTGCTTTATTTTCGAAAAAAATTAACGGTGTATGATATACTATTTAATAATTTTTTCTACTTTCCATGAAAAAGGAGACCGCCTTATGCAAGAAGATAAAAGTGTTGATATTTTACAAAGCTTATTGGTTAATTTGAGCGATGTCGAATCCGGAGAAATTCTTGCGCGGTTTACGCCCTATCGCGAAATGCTCATCGAATATCAATGCGCCATGTTGGAAGTGGAAACCAAACTGCGTGTTCTGGACACGGAGTTTTCCCTTGACCGACAGTCCAACCCCATCGAGTCTATTCAAAGCCGTATCAAAGAACCTCGCAGTCTGCTCAAAAAGCTCAAAGATATGCGCCTTGAGCCGACTTTGGAAAATATTCGCAACAACATTTTTGACATTGCGGGCATTCGCGTTATCTGCTCCTTTGAAGATGATGTCTATCGCTTAATTAACGCATTGAAACAACAAAGCGATGTCGATTTTATCGCAGAAAAAGACTATATACGATATCCGAAAAAAAGCGGATATCGCAGTTATCATCTTGTTATCAGTATTCCCATTTTTCTTTCCGCCCACTCTGCCAAGCGCGCCGTGGAGGTGCAATTTCGAACCATTGCCATGGATTCTTGGGCAAGTTTGGAGCATAAGCTGCGCTACAAAAAAGACAGCAATAATGAAGAAATCAATCGCCGTCTTTTTATGTGTGCAGAAATCAGCGCCCATCTCGACAAAGAAATGATGGCTGTCAGAGACCTGGTGCGCAGCATGGATGAGCGCACCGATGAATAAGTTTTTCTTCTCTTAAAAGACCGTATTTATCCCTATTCAACAGGCATTGCAGTTGCGCACTAAATATGTTTATGCGCAACACTACCCTGCTGTTTTTCGTTTTTTAGCGAATAATCCCCGCTTTTTTCGCCTCAAAGGTCAGCTGGTCCCTAAAGTCCGGATGCGCAATCGAAATCAGCGCACGCGCACGATAATCAATACTTTGATTTTGCAAATTCACGACACCATACTCCGTAACCACATATTCCACGTCTGTTCTCGGCACGGTAATGGCGCTGCCTATAGGGTGCGTTAACGTGATTTTTGACAAAACGGTGCCGTCCTTTTTTTGCACGGTGGAGCGCATCGCCAAAAAGCTCTTGCCCCCGGGGGATCTTTGCGCACCGCGCACAAAGTCGAGTTGGCCGCCGCTGCCGGAATATTGCCGAAAGCCGAAGGATTCACTCGACACCTGACCCAACAAATCGATGCCGATGCAGGCATTAATCGAGATTAAGTCATTGTTTTGCGCAATAACACTCGGATTATTGACCCACTCAATTGCTTTGTTGAGAATCCTGGGATTTTTATCTAAAAATTCATACATCTCTTTGCTGCCGCCCGCCAGTCCCATCACGGCCTTTTGGGGATACAGCATTTTTTTTGAGTTGTTCACCGCGCCTTTTTTCGTCAGATACATCATCGAATCCGTATACAGCTCTGTATGAATGCCCAAATCTTTGTGGTACTCCAAATAGTATCCCACGGCGTTGGAGATGCTGCCCACGCCAATTTGCAATGTCGCTCCGTTTGGCACACGCTCAACAATGTGCGATGCCACCTGTTTGTCTGTCTCGTCGGGCTCACCGCTCTCCATTATCGGCAGTGGACGATCCGCTTCTACCACCGCGTCCAATTGGCTTACATGCACGCATAGCTCCTCGGTAAAAATCGCAGGGTTATAACTATTGATTTGTGCGATAATCAAATTTGCCGTTTCAAGCATTTCTTTTACGCCCAACGCCGAACACCCCAAATAACAATATCCGTTTTCGTCCGGCGGCGTGAGTTGCACTATTCCCACATTGGCTTTTATCACACGCAGCATCACTTCATCCTGACGATAGAGTTGATAGGCAATCGTGTCCGCCTTCCAACCTTTTTTTTCGCCGTCGCGCTCACCCGGACCGATGAATCCCGAAATAACGTGAATGTTTTCCTCCGTTTCGTTATCCAGCCAGCTGACAGGCTCCATCAGCGAATGCACAAACAGCGTTACGTCCTTGAGCTCTTTTCGCCGCTCGCCGATTGCCTCCAAAATTACATAAGGTGTGTTGACACCAAACGTCGCGGCGATTCTGTCGCCTGAGGATATTAATTCCGCAGCCTGCTTCGCCGTCATTTTTTTCTTTTCATACTCCGACTTCCAGCTCATTTGACTTTCTCCTTTCTTCAGACGTATTTTTTTATTTATAGTTACATTGCATTACGTTGCATTAATATCCTAAAATTGTTTTTTATTTCTGCATGTCATAGGTGCTCTCCACCGTATGCAACAGCGCATACATCGTTTCGTTATAGGACGCTTCCAATCCCGCCTCTTGGGCTTTTTTCCAAATGGCGCCGTTGATAAAGGCGGCTTCGGTCAACCGTTTGTTTTGCAAGTCCTGGGTCATGGATGTAAAGTGCCCTGCCTGCACGGTCAAGGCGATGTCCAAATAGCCCTTCACGGCTTCAGCATCCACATAAATACCATGCGCCGCGGCTACACGGCAGGTTTCTTCCGCAACTTTGTAAACGAGGCTTCTGCCTTCTTCTGTTACGGCCATGCCACCGCAGGGCACGCGGCACAGTGCCGATGTGGCATTGATGGCCGCGTTAAAAGCCACTTTCTCCCATATCACCGCCATCACATCCGGGCAAATCTCGCTTTCCAGCCCTGCCTCGCGCAGCATTTTGTCTATGGATACCAGCGTCTCGGTCATTTCTCCATTTGCCGTCATCATCTTCAAATATCCCTTTGCGTTGGTTGCCGTATGCGCAGGCCCTTTTACGTCTCCCGCATAGGTGGTCACCGCCGCAATCACGCGGTCTTCGGCAAAGTATTCACACAAAAGTTCCACATTGCCCAGGCCGTTTTGCATCGTCAGCACATAGGTATCTTCGCCGATATAGGGTGAGGATTCCTCTAGTGCCGCCCGTGAATAGGCGGCCTTCGTAAACAAAATGGCCAGCTCCGCTTTTTCTGTCATGTCTTTTGCCAGACTCGCTTTAACGGGTATGTGCATGCTCTCACCTCTAAGCTCCAGGTGAATGCCTCTTTCATTGATGGCGTCAATAACGCGCTTGTCCACATCAATCATCGTCACATCGTTGCCTGCTTTGGATAACATTGCGCCAATAAAACAACCCATCGCCCCTGCGCCGATTATCGCTGTTTTCATATTTGCTCCTTCTTTTGCGGTCTCGCAACTCGCTTTTATTTTTATTCATTACGTGTCATGATTTGTATTTATTATTTTATCAAAATCTCACAACCTGTGCAACGCCCTTGCTGTTTTTCAATTCATTTTCATCGGAAATCAAAACAAAGAGGGCATGCCCTCTTTGTTTTGATTTCGTTATCTCTGTTTATTGTTCACAGAACTGACTGTGACTTTTATTCCTTTTTTTCTCCTATCTCTTTTAATCTTTGCGAGGCAGCTTTATGTGCCGCAGAGCGCGTCCCTCTCATTTTGGGAAAGGCTTTTATCAAACGTTTTTCTGTTCGACTCAACTGCTGCTGCATTTCTCTGATTTTGTTTTCAAATTCCGTTTTCTTCTCTTGCAGTTCTTTTCTTTTTTCCGCTATTCCCATTTCATCGGCAAGCTCTTCCACTGACTTTGCAGCCTTGGCTGTAACCGCTGAAACCGCTCTGCCTATATCGCAGGAAACGGTTTGCATCTGCTGATGCACCACTGCCAAATGATTGACTTTGCCCTTGATTTTTAGCATACCCCGCACGGTAACAACGGTATCAAGCAACATTCCAGCCAACCATAGTACAACAAGGACGGCAAACAATTTATACGGAAACCAATGCAACGCCAGTTCAATAACAGGGTGGATGACACTGACAAGTATGGCACCGCCAATTCCCCAGGTCACCGAAGACTTTAAACAAATATACCCGTCGATGTTGTAGGGTTCTTTTGAATAATCCCACCATCGTTGATGAAAAATTTTATCTAAAACAAATCCCGCCAAAGCTTCGAGCAACGTACAAACCAACATCGCACCCAATGTCAACAACAAAATATTGTTTGTAAATGGCAGCAATATATAAATCAACAAACAACAGCCAAATCCGTAAATGGGACAATAGGGTCCCGCCAACATGCCGCGATTCACAAATTTTCCCATTGTTATTTGATGAAAACCCACTTCCACAACCCACCCTATAAACGAATAGACCAGAAAATAGCCGCACAGGTATATCAATGATTCCATGTCTGCCTTTCTTCTCCCAATGCGTGCACATTGCTGCGAGAATCTCATTTTTTCAGCGACTTCTTTGCGGCAATAAAAAATTTGCGTTCTTTATGCGTATTTTCCATTACCGCATAACGCATCTACTGTTCGTTTGTCACTCGTCCATCACTCTATGGGTTCAATACTATCACCTGTTCTCACTTTACGCAAATAATACTTTCATATTCATCGCATATCTGACCACCTCAATGTCTGGCTACACCTTGCGTATATATTGCTCCGTTTGGTCAACCCGACAAAGACTTTGCAACAATTCAACCTCTTTTTCCGAAAAGAAGTTACATTGTTTCTTTCAATGTTTTTATCTGTGGTATTGCCAATCGGATGAATCATGTATATGGATGCCCTTACACACCTCTGAAGATTTACCTGTTCTTTTGCTGCCCATTGAACTGTCCTATCTTTGTTTTCACCTTTAAAAGCTCCGCGATATTCTATTTACCGCTCAAAACCAAAAAGAGCAAGGCTGCTTGCTATATTCTCTTCGTTTCTTCACCTTGACCCCACTAATCTTATTAAGGTATAATAATAAATATATTTGAGTCTTTTAAAATCTAACCAAAGCGAGGTACTGTACATGAAAATTGCAATTATGGGTATCGGTGGCATCGGCGGCATAGTCGGCGGCGCACTTGCCCGAAAATTCGACGATATTCACTTCATCGCACGCGGCAAGACTTTGGAGGCTATCCGTAAAAACGGTCTTTCCATCACCTCAACTGAACTGGGCGAATTTATAACAAAACCCGCCTCCATCACAGACAATCCCGACGAAATCGGCGTCGTAGACGTTCTTGTTTTGGCAACGAAAAGCTATGATCTCAAGTCTGCTTGCGAACTTTGTGCACCCATCATTGATGAAAACACCATTATTATTCCCCTGCTCAACGGCGTATCGATTGCCGAAGAAACCCAAACCTACTGCGGTGGCAAAGGTCAAGTGGCACACGGATGCATTTATTGCTTTGCGCACATTGTCAGCCCCGGCGTTATTGAGCAATCCGGCGCACTGTTCTACATTGATGTCGGCTTTAAAGACCAAAGAAAAAGCCCGACCCTCGAAAAATTTGTTGCCATGCTCAACGAGGTGGGCATCAAAACCAATTACAGAAACGATATTCTCACATCCGTATGGGAAAAATATATGATGATGGGCGGCAATAGCTGCGCCTTTGCCTATTATGAAAATAACGCAGGTGAAATTCGTGCCGACCAAGAAAAAGTCGACTACATACGCGGCATTTATCAGGAACTGGCAAATATCGCCAAAGCCGTTGATGTCACCTTGGCAGACGATATCGTCGATAAATACATGAACGTTTTTAATAACGTGCCCGACGGCACCATCACTTCTCTGTACCGCGACATGAAGGTGCCCGGCAAGAAAAACGAATTCGATGCCATCATCGGCGAAGCCTATCGCATCGGCACCCAAGCAGGCGTGCCCATTCCCCTCATCGAAAAAGTCTATAAAAAATATCGCCCATAGCAACACGCTTTTTCTTTGCTGAGTGCAAATATTGATCGATACTATGTACCAACCATAAGAAACACCGAGGCATATGCCTCGGTGTTTCAGCTTTAAAAATTAGATGATTGTTGGCTACTACGCATCAATCATCATTTTGATTAATTTTAACACTACGCCTGCTCTGCAGACAAGATGCTCTTTCCCGATATTTACTTCAACAATACTGCCCTAGCCGCTTCATATTTTTTTATCCGCGCCAGGGCTTTTTCATTCAATTTTTTAAAGCGCGTTGTGTCGGAATTGTGCTCTAAATCCGCCAGTTTTATGGCGATGGCGCGCTCATTTCGGCTGTCTTTGATGGTCTGCACATAGTCCATATACCCTACGTCTTCTTCGTGTGTCAACAGCCGCACGATGTCTAATACTTCTTCGCAAATTCCCTCTTGCGCCAAATCTTCAAAAGTTAAGGGCGTGTCTTCCACCACATCGTGCAGCAGCGCGGCGGCAACAGAGAGTTCATCCTTCATTTGCTCAGCCACATGGTAGGGATGAAAAATATAGGGTACGCCCACTTTGTCCGTTTGGTCTTTGTGCGCTTCATAGGCAATGCGCATCGCCTTTTTGGTCAGTTCCGTATACAGCATAGTCGCTCCTTACGCGCCAAACAGTCCTCGCCGCAATCCTCTGCGACAGCTTGGCGAACGGGATTTTTTTCATATACATTTGGCTTTATTGATTATTTTAACCAAATAAAACCAGGTACACATCCATTTCGTTTTTCGCCAGAAAATCTCCGATGGCCTCTTCAGCCACCCGCAGCGCTTCCTCTTTGGGGTATCCGTAAATACCGCCGGATATCAGCGGAAAGGCGACGGAGGCGCAGTCGTTTTGTTTCGCCAATTCCAGTGAATTGATATAGCAGGCGCGCAGCAACGCTTCCTCTCCATGATTTCCGTCTTGATAAATCGGTCCCGCTGTGTGAATGATGTATTTCGCAGGCAGGTCAAATCCGTCGGTTATGACTGCCTCTCCCGTCTGAATGGGCGCCAGTGCGTCGCAGGCTGCCTGCAACTTTGCAGCGCCTGCAGCTCTGAATATAGCGCCGCAAACCCCGCCGCCCATACGCAGCTGTGTGTTGGCGGCATTGACAATGGCATCCGTCTCCATCTTCGTAATATCGCCTTGAATCTTAAAAAACGGCATACTCTTCCCTCCTTTGTACCCGATATTTTATTGGGATTAACAATACAACGTTTTGTCCAAAAGCATACCCGCTCTATTTATGTTCGGGTACCACGGCAAAAAAGACCATGTCTTCGTCGCCGTCATTGATCACCATGTGTCCGCAGCCTTTGGGGCAATAGTGACACATCCCCGCTTCCAGCTTCATGGTCTCATCTTTGTAGACGGCTTTGCCGCTTCCCGACAATACGTACACAATCTCGCTGTTGCCCTCATGGGTATGGAGTCCCACCGAGGCGCCCGGCTCCAGCCTGCCCATCATGATTTTGTTGTCTTCATCGGCATAGGCGCGAAGCCTTAAGCTTTTTTCACTGCCGCGAAAATTCTCAATTACTTTTTCTTCAATGTTTCGAAAATCAATAATCATATCTCTCTCCTTTTATCGCGTATTTTTATTTCACTTCTGATAAACATATCCCTTGATTGAGATACAGTAAGTATCAATAAAATTATTTTATCATAAAACATACCGTTTACACGATAATCTGTATCTCGAAGGAATTTCATTTTTTATTTGAACAACGCATTCAGACAAGGCAAGGTGAAATGTATTCCTTTTATTCCTGAGATGAAAAGAAAATATTGTGCGCTATCGCAATCGAAAAGAATGTATTGTATAATAACGTTGCTGTACCGAAAAACTAACGATACCATCTGTATCTGCTTAGTAATAACTGCAAAATACATTTCTCTAAGAGGCTGACATGATTGAAATCAAAGGAAAATACAATACCGCCATATGTTTTTGTGATGAGCTTGAAGACATCGCCGCGGCGCAAATCAAAGCCGTGTGCGACCAGCAGGCCTTTGCCGAGAGCAAAATTCGCATTATGCCCGATGTGCATGCGGGAATGGGCTGCACCATCGGCACCACGATGACCATCACCGACAAGGTCGTGCCGGGCATGGTGGGTGTCGACATCGGCTGCGGCATGGAAACCGTGCGAATCGAAGAAAGCGAAGTTGATTTTGCGCAATTGGACCAACTGATTCGCCGCAACATCCCCAGCGGACGCGATATCCGCCGCATACAGCATGCACTGACCGATGAGGTCGACTTTGAGGCGCTGCGCTCCTTTGGGCATTTAAAAATCGAGCGAGGCAGGCGCAGCATCGGCACGCTGGGCGGCGGCAATCATTTTATTGAAGTCTCTCGCGACGAAGAAGGCCCCCTCTACATTGTCGTGCATTCGGGCAGCCGCCATATCGGCAACGAAGTCGCCAAATACTATCAAGACCAGGGGCTGCATGCCCTCAGCGGCAACGCACATTTTCAGCTGGAAGAGACCATAGCCCGCCTCAAAGCCCAGGGCCGCGCCGACGAAATACAATCCACGATTGAAAAACTCACAAAAACAGAGGCTGCCCTGCCTGTTCCCAAAGATTTGGCCTATGTGGAAGGCAGGTTGTTTGACGACTACATCCACGATATGAAAATCATTCAGCACTTTGCCGTAGCAAACCGCAAAGCCATGATGGACGTGATTTTATCGGGCATGAATCTGCACCCCGTGGAAGAATTTACGACGATACACAACTATATTGACACCGACGCCATGATTCTCAGAAAGGGCGCTGTTTCAGCCAAAGCAGGCGAAAAACTGCTCATTCCCATCAATATGCGCGACGGCAGTTTGATCTGCATCGGCAAGGGCAACGAAGACTGGAACTTTTCTGCGCCCCACGGCGCGGGCAGACTCATGAGCAGACGCGCGGCTTTCAACGCTTTTTCCATGGAAGAATACCGTGCGCAAATGGAGGGTATTTATACCACGTGCGTGAATCGCAAAACGCTGGACGAAGCCCCCATGGCCTATAAAAGCATGGAAGAAATCGTACGACAAATCACCCCTACCGCCGAGATCGCCGCACATATCAAACCGCTCTATAACTTCAAAGCATCCGAATAAGCGCCCTTAAGGGCGTTTTTTTTATCACCCTGCACAACTCAAAAACCTCGCCTTTGATGCAATGAATATCTCACCGCGTAAAGTTCATAATGATCCGTCCGACAGACCGCAATTGTCTGTAGCTTTTTTCATTAAAAATACATCCAACAACACCGGGCATTCTCTTCTTTCTATAAAAAAAACATATTTTATTATTGACATATGCCAATAATATGTTATGATATCTTTATAAATGGCATATGCCAATATGAGAGGAGGGACATCTTATGCCAAGACCTCATAAAAAGCGACGTGTTGGCGCTATGCCCGGCTGTGGGCGCTTTGGCCCAAAAGGCAGCGGAAAAACAGCGCAGCCGCCTGTGGTTATGACGGTGGATGAATTTGAAACGATACGCCTGATTGATCTGGAAGCCATGACCCAAGAAGAGTGCGCCAATCAAATGCATGTGGCACGCACCACCGCACAAGCCATCTACGGCAGTGCCCGCACCAAATTGGCTCAATGCCTGGTACATCAGCGGGAACTTATGATTGAGGGCGGAAACTATGTGCTCTACGATGACAGCAAAGTCGGCTGCAAGGACGAACAACTCTGCAAGCGGCATCGCCGTCATCACCACGGGCAGAACCAATCGGATTGTGAACAGAATGATTGCGATGACAAAACAAACAGCAAAGATTAAAAAAAGAAAAAGGAGAAAAACAAAATGAGGATTGCGATACCTTTTGAGAAGGGGCAAATTTTTCAGCATTTCGGGCATACCGAGCGCTTTAAAATTTATGATATCGAAGACGGTGCCGTTACCGTCACCACCACCGTCAACACCGACGGCAGCGGTCATGGCGCGTTGGCGGATATTTTGAAAAAAATCCATGTGGATACATTGATTTGCGGCAACATCGGAGACGGCGCACGCCGCGCGCTGACTGAGGCAGGTATTGAGTATTACTGCGGCATCACAGGCAGTGCCGACCAGGCCGTAGACACATTGCTGAAGGGCCATTTGGTCTCTAACCCTGATGCCCATTGCGACCATCACGGCCAACACCATCATGGCGAAGCACACGGCGAGCATCATTGCAACGAATAAAAACCTTTGCGATATTGTCGGCAGATGCGCACATACTCGTCAAGCCCATGAGAGGTTGCAAAAATAATCCCTTTTTTTGTGCAAAATATACCTTTCACTCAGGCGCAATAACATTGCGCTCTTTTTATTTTCCGCGTGATTTTAAGTAATAAAAAAACCTCATTTTGAGTGATTTTTGATGAAAAATCGCCAAAATAAGATTTCCTTTTGCATTGCTGGTCGGAGTGAGAGGATTCGAACCTCCGGCCTCTTGAACCCCATTCAAGCGCGCTACCAAACTGCGCTACACCCCGACAAAAGCAAGATACATTATATGCATTTATGTGCCATCTGTCAACTTGATTCGTGCATTCCAGCAAAAAAATCGTTTGTTCCACTGATAATCGACTCCTTTATTCATCATCAATTTCATTTAAAAATATGCAGAAAATCCCATTTGAATTTCGTTTGCTTTTCAATGTCGTAATGCTATAATAAAATCAAGTTTTTATTGTTAATAAACGAACGGAGGAGATTTCAATGGAAAAGCTTAAACAATTAGATGATATGCTCAAAGAATACATCAGACCGCTCACCTTTCCCGTGGCTGTAAAACTTTTAAAGGAAGACGAAGAATTTCCTGCCAAAACACGCAGACCCAAAGACGCTTTCGGCAGCCCCATTGCCCTTTGTCAGGGCATTGGTATCGTTCGAAAATACGGATGGACATTGGGTTTTGGCCAAGGCGACAATGCTTGTGGTCCCTCTTTGGCCTACTTTGGATTTCTTCCCTACACAGACAAACAAGCGCGCGGCGAAATTGTCTATCCTCTCTATGCCAAAACCATCGAAGCAGGCAAAAAAACCGAAGAAGCTGTAGGCCGTCTTGCCGAAGGCCAATTTGATAAAATTGTCATTGCGCCTTTGCACAAAGCCACTTTTGTACCGGATGTGGTGTTGGTGTATGGCCTTCCCGGCCAGCTCGTGCGACTCGTGCAAGGAGCCAACTATGTAGAGGGCGGATATATTCCCGCCAAGGCAACAGGCAGAGCTGCCTGCATATCCGAGATTGTTTCTCCATACAACTCCCAGGCCTGCAACCTCACCATTCCGGGTGCCGGTGAAAAAGTTTTTGCCATGACCGGAGACGATGAAATTATCTTCTCTATTCCCTACAGCAAAATCGACGATGTCATTGAAGGCGTTCTCGTTACCCACAAGAGCGGCATCGGTCGTTTCCCGTGGCCCATTGCAGGACTGAGACTTCCGCCGGCAATGCCCGCAGAATACAAATTTTTGCAGGTCATGGCAGGACTCGAAAAAGAAGAAGACTAAGCACCTCTGCTTTTTGACATGAACTCTATCTAAAAATGAAAAGCGCAAACCACACATGTTTGCGCTTTTATTTTTTGTTGAATTTCTATTTTTCCGGTCCGTCATCTTTCTTTTTTGTAATACATTGCTTGTCTTTGTTTTCCAAAAAATCTTGTCGAATGCTTTGCAAATGATTTTT
The DNA here is from genome assembly GCA_937880125.1 of uncultured Eubacteriaceae bacterium. Taxonomy (GTDB): domain Bacteria; phylum Bacillota; class Clostridia; order Eubacteriales; family UBA1433; genus UBA1433. The sequence continues at coordinate 11,917 of CALFLU010000016.1, read as the reverse complement.
ATCCATTTCTGTATTCATACTATGAAAAGTCACTTCGTAGGTTTGCTCAAAAAACACCTGCACACTTTCTTTGGCGCTGTCATCCGCCAGCATATAAATCAAATAGAGCCCTTCCAAAATGGCATAGGCCACCGAAGGATCTTTTTTGCCATAAAAAATCAATTGATAAAAACTGAGATACAACTCTTCTTCCACAGAATAGGTAATATAGATGATTTTTGCATCGGTGCTGTCTTTTAGCACAATAAATTTATTTTTTGTCGAAAAGAGTTGCCCCAAAAGATTTGCAATTCTGTCAACACAGTTAATTGCCGTGTTTGGATCATTGATCCCCGGGCTAATTGCACGCAATGCAATTTCCACAAGATTGATGATTTCTTGATGATAATCCCGTGAATCATTTTTTGTTCTGTTCAAAATAAAACAATTGGCAATTTCTTCTAAAAAAGCATCTTCATCCTCCACCGATTTTTCGGAAATGTTCTTTTCAATCATATTCAAGTCAGCTAAATAGATGCCCTTTGATACATATTGGCCGATTTTTTTATGAATGACGATTTCACAAGCAATTTCTTTCGTAAGCTGTAGTAAATGTTCTGTATTAATCTCATAAAAATAGCCTGTTTGATTGGCGTAGAGAGGAATGGTTTTGCCGATTTTATCCTTTGCGAGTCGCTGAGAGTTTTTTCTTTTTTCCGCTTCTTTTTCCACCAGGGCGCTTGCTTCTTCAAAAATATCTTCAATGAGGTTGGCACTTTTAATATCTCTGATTACTTGTTGAACAAACAACATAAAATAGACCATGCTGGCTATGGCATAGCCCACGCCCAAACTTCCCGCTAAAATCCTTTGCCCGCTTTGTATATCCTGTAAAATAAACAGACTCAATACCGTATAAAAAAATCCCCCGATGAATATGCCAATCAAGCTGAGCACATGGGGTTTATTGATAAATTTTTGCACCACGCGCGGTGTAAAACTCGAGTTGTAGGTGGTGAGCACCGTGAGAATCGTCGTAAAGGTAAAGGTCGCAACCGTCAAAAACACCCCGGACAGCGTTGCCAAAAAACTCTTTGACACATCTATGGATAAAAGCATAAATTTCGGCATTGCAGCTGTCAGTTGCGGGTAGCGCACATCCATAAACCACACTGTAATGAGCATGATAACCGATATGAAAAGAAATTTTGTTGTATTGATGATATTTTTATTATTAAAATACCATAACTTCAGCCTTATTTTCATTTTCCTTCACCTGAAACCTGCAAGTGTTCTTTGATTATTCTATTCACTGAATCAAGCATCTCGCGCATGCCCACAAATTCTTGGAACGGTTCTTACATCGCACGACAAAACCGTTTTTTGTGTATTCAAAGACACCGTATATGTCTTTGTTTCATCAACTCGCGTTATGTGAAACCTTAATCAAATCTAGGTGCTTTTCTATTTAGTATACCACATTGCCTCTTGCATCTTTTCTTTTTATTCCAAAAAAAGCAGCGACAGGAAATTTTTCCATGTCGCTGCAACATCCTCATTAAACAGATGCGTCTTTTTTATTTTACCGCCTGAATTCCTTTGTCAAAGGCTTGGTAGTTCATTTCCAAAAGATCGGCTTTGCCGCCCAACATTTTTTTAATGATGGCCTTGCCGTCTTCTTCGCTCAAGGCACCGCTCAGTCCGATGTAGGCGCCCAAAATGACGATATTGGCCACTTTCGGCGAACCCAAATCGTTGGCGATGTCGTTGGCATCAACATAGACAGCCTCAATGTCAGGGTCTTCAACCTTGCTTGTAACAAGAGAGCTGTTGACGATGATGCTTCCGCCTTTTTTTACCTTTTTCGCAAATTTGTCAAAGGAAGGCTGATTCATCGCAATGAGCATATCCAGCTTGGATACGGCCGGAGAGCCGATTTCTTCATCACTGATAATAACCGTGCAGTTGGCCGTACCGCCGCGCTGCTCTGCCCCGTAAGAAGGGTAAAACGAGGCGTATTTTCCCGCATCGCTGGCTGCATAGCCCAGCATTTTACCGATAGACATTACCCCTTGTCCGCCAAATCCTGCAATTAATACCGATTTTTCCATTTTATCCTCCTATTTCACGTCTTTAAACACACCCAGCGGGAATGCTTTGAGCACAGCCTCATCCATATAGGCCGCGCAGTCCGCAGGCGATTTTTTCCAGTTGGTGGGGCACATCGATAGCAGTTCAACGAACGAATAGCCTTCCCCTTTTACCTGCAGTTCAACAGCTTTCATAATTCCCTGTTGTGCTTTTAAAATATTTTTTGCATCATGCAGCGCAAAGCGTGCCACATATTTGGGTGCATCCAGCGTGGCAATCATTTCCGCCATGCGCAGCGGAGCGCCGTGCTCTTCAAGACTTCTGCCGCTTTGCGCGGTGGTCGCTGTTTGACCCAACATGGTTGTGGGCGCCATTTGACCGCCTGTCATGCCGAAGTTTGCGTTGTTGATAAAAATAACCGTAATATTTTCACCGCGATTGGCCGCATGTATCGTCTCTGCGGTACCAATGGCAGCCAAGTCGCCGTCTCCCTGATACGAGATAACAAAATTATCCGGGTTTGTGCGCTTAATCGCCGTAGCAATCGCCCCAGCTCTGCCGTGCGCCGCACCGATGACATTGACATTGATCCAGGGCATGGCAAGACCGCCGCACCCTACGGGGTAGATTAACACGGTTTTATCACGCAAGTTAAAATGCTCAAGCGCACTCGCAAAAAGCTTGTGGGCTGTGCCGTGTCCGCAGCCGGGGCAATATCCCGTTGGCGAGGTTTTTGAGGTAAAACTTACTTTATCATATACTTTTTCCATATTTATGCCTCCTACAGATTTTCTTTCACGGCTGCAACAACCATATCGGTTTCCATAATGACACCGCCCGAGGTTTGAATCGGGATAATCTCGCTTCGTCCCAATACCGCATTTTGCACGTCATAGATGTACTGACCGGGAATGCTCATTTCCGCGCAAAACATCTTTTTGACTTTTGTGTAATCCAGTTTGTCAAAAGCGTCTTTGGGGAACGGATACAGTGTTATGGCGCGAATCAGCCCTACTTTGATGCCTTCGGCACGCAATTCTTTGACGGCGCTCTTCGCAATTCTTGCACTGGAGCCGTAGGCGGTAACGATATATTCGGCATCATCAATCATGTATTCTTCCCATCGTTGTTCCTCTTTTTCCCAGGTTTCATACATTGCCGCCATTTCTTTGTTCTTGTTTTGCATCAATTCGCCCATGGGCATATAGGTGCTGAGGATTCTTGCCGTACCGTCATCGTTGTATTTGTTAAATCGCCAAGAATCATTGCTCGGCAAATCCGCCAAATCTCTCATTTTCGGCAGTTCCACCACTTCCATCATGTTGCCAATCATGCCGTCTGCCAGCACATAGACAGGGGTGCGATATTTGTCGGCAATGTCAAATGCCTCATAAACAAAATCTGCCGCTTCCTGCACATTTTGCGGTGCCAGTACAAAACAGCGAAATCCGCCGGGGGCCGGTGCATGCACCGCAGAAAAATAGTCCTGCTGTGCAGGTTCTATGGTTCCAATTGCAGGTCCGCCTCTGGATACGTTGACCAGCACTGCGGGAATTTGTCCGCCGGCAAGAAAGGAAATGCCTTCCGCTTTCAGTGCAAAACCGGGTCCTGAGGAGCTTGTCATCGAGCGAATGCCCGTAGCCGCAACACCAAAGACCATATACACACTGGCAATTTCACTTTCGCCCTGAATAAAATGTCCGCCCACTTCAGGCAGTCTTGCCGAAAGATATTCGGGCACTTCATTTTGCGGCGTAATGGGATATCCCGCAAAAAAACGACACCCTGCTCGCACCGCAGCTTCGGCAATGGCCTCATTGCCTTTGATAAATTCTTTACTCATTGCTTCACCTCCACCTTACTTGTAAACAGTAATTGCCATATCCGGACAGACGATTGCACATAACTTGCATCCTGTGCATTGCGCTTCGTCGGTTTGTTCGGCAACATTGTAGCCTTTGCTGTTTACTGTTCGACCAATTTTGATGATTTGTTTCGGACATTCTTTCACGCACAGTCCGCAACTTTTGCAAAATTCTTTGTCCACTTCAATTTTCGCCATAAAGATACCTCCTACTTTGCAGCATTTTCTTGATATTGGTCTTCGTAGTGATCTTCAATCACTTTCGTAGCCAAATAAATCATTTTATTATACGGCGTGTCAATCCCAAGCTCTTCTCCGTATTTGGCAATCGCGCCGTTTAATGATTCAATCTCTGTCTGTCTTTTTCCTATCAGCATGTCTTGCGCCGTCGACGACCAGTGATGGGCCAAATCGGAAGTATATACCGACCGCAGGGTCTGCATAAACTTTTCTCCATCCAGCCCCACAATGCCCTTGGCCTTGGCAACGGCACAAACTTCATCGACAACCAACTCCAACAATGTAAAATAATTTTCGTCTTTTGCCACAACGGCAGGTTTGAGCCGAACCAGTCCCTGCAGCGCGTTGCCTGAAATGTTTAGCAGTGCCTTGGTCCAAACATGCAAATCTGCCTCATTGTCGTATTTATACTTGACACCGCCCTTTGCAAAGGTCTCTGTCAGATATTGCTGTAACTCTTTTTGCTCTGACGATTCGGTCATACTGCCGGCAAAAATGTTGTATTCGCCAAACACATTGCCCAGTATTTCGCCGGGGCGTAAAATGCGACTGGTCACATTGAGGCATCCGTAAAATATTTTTTCAGCCGAAGCATAGTTCAATAATTTTTCAGGATTTCCCAATCCGTTTTGAAACGTCCCCACGAAAGTGTTGGGGCCAATTGCATTTTTCGCTCCTTCAAGCGCGCTGTCGGTGTGCGTGGTTTTTGTCATGACAATAACCACATCCATAATGCCGATATCCTCAGCCGAATAAGCTGTTTTTATTTTTACATTTTCTTTGTCGCCGTTGGGGTAATTAACCACCAAGCCCTCTGCGGCAATTTTATCCATATGTTCTTTGTAAGGGTCTGTCAATATCACATCTGCGCCGCCTTTTGTCAAAAACGCACCCAAAATGCTGCCGATGGCACCTGACCCTATAAAGGCAATTTTTTTCATATCTTCACTTCCTTTATACTTCAAACACCCAGGCTTTTGTGTAGCCGTCTCTCGTGGCATCGATGATTCTTCCGTCCTTTATGCTGTCGCCCACCAAAACCACATTGTCAAAGTTATTTTGAATCATTTCCACAACGTCGCTTCGCGGTTTGACACCCATCGACAACAGCACTGCGTCCGCTTTAATCGATACGGTTTCGCCGTTTTCATCGGTCACTTCCACGCCGTCGGCAACAACTTTGCTCAATGTATGTTTCGGATACATGTTCGCACTGTAAGGCTCCAATTCGCGCAATACATCTTGAAGAACCGTGATGTAGATGCCTTCGCCGATGCTATCTTTCATTTCCACGATCGACAATTTGCAACCTTTGTCTCCCAAATACACCGCTGTTTCCAGGCCTGCAAGGCCGGAGCCAATCACCACCACGTCTTTTCCGTCCAGCGTCTTTTGGCCGCTCAGCACTTCAGGCACCGTATACACATTGTCGCCGAAAATTCCTTCGATGGATTTGGGACGAATGGGCTCACTGCCGCAACATACAAAAACACCGACGGGATTGAGCGCCTTTAATTCTTCAAGCGTAGCTTCAGTATTCAGTTTCACTTTTACGCCGGCTTTTTTCACTTGTGCAACCATGCCTTCTGTGAGCCAGGTAATTTTTTCTTTCAGCGGCGGCTTATTGGCGTAGTTTAATTGTCCGCCCAGTTGCGCATCCTTTTCAAAAAGCGTAACGTCAAATCCGCGTTTTGCCAGCACAATGGCTGCCTCCATGCCGCCGGGACCCCCGCCCACAACCGCCACGGGCTGATTGTTGCCGTTTTGATTCATGCATTCAAACTCTGCTTCACGTCCCATTTTGGGATTGACGCTGCATTTGAGCATTCTGCCGCCGGCAAGCTCTTCAAAGCACACCAAACAGCTGATGCATGTGCGAATTTCATCTTCATTGCCGCCCTTTGCCTTGTTTGCCCAGAACGGATCGGCCAGCTGGCCGCGCGCCATGCCGATAAAGTCGCAAACGCCTTCTTCGAGCAGGCTTTCGGCAAACTCAGGTTTTTTGATGGTGTTTACGGCAATGACCGGAACATTAACAGCGGCTTTGATGGTTTTGGCAACATTCTTTTTCCATCCTTGTTGGAACGAAGCGGGCTCTCTGTTAAAATGTCCCGTTTCTTGAACCCCTACTGTCACGTCGATCCAATCCACACCCAATTTTTCCATATATTGTGCAATTTTCACACCGTCTTCGGTGGTGTTTCCACCTTCGATAAATTCGTCTCCCGATATTCTTACTCCCAGGGGATAGCGCTCGCCTACTGCTGCACGCATTGCGTGATAGACTTCGGTAATAAAGCGCATACGGTTTTCAAAACTTCCGCCGTATTCGTCTTCTCTCTTATTAAACAGCGGTGTCATAAATTCATTGAGCAAATATCCGTGCGCACCGTGGATTTCCACACCGTCAATGCCGGCTGCTTTGACCATTGCTGCGCCATCGGCAAATTTTTTCGTAATGGCTTTAATTTCTTCTTTTGTCAACTCATGCGTCATCTCACCGTATCTGGACATAATAGAGCTGGGTGCCACGGGCGCTCTGCCACCGTTGAATATGCTGTGGGTCTCCTTGCCTGGATGAACGAGCTGCATAAATACTTTCGTATCATATTTGTGCAACACACGTGCCAGTTTTTCCATCGGCAGCTGATGATTTTTGTGTGTCAGGTCCACATGGTGAAACACACCCGCATTGCCTGTTACATCATCAATCGTTGCCGCACCGGTGATAATCAGGCCGGTGCCGCCTTTGGCACGCTCTTCATAGTAGCGGATATACTCATCGGTCATCTCTCCGTTGGCTGTGCCCATGGGCGGCACCATCGAAGTCATAACGATTCGATTTTTGATATCCAGATTTGCAATTTTTCCCCTTTGAAACAATTTTTTAAACTTCATCTTTTCGCTCCTGTTCGTCTCTTTTTTTAGAAGTTCTCACAAAAACAACCGCAACGGAAAATTTCTTTCGATTGCTTTTGTATTTATTCAATATTTTAATACAGCGCTGCTTGTTTCGTCAAAAAAAACGCTATGTGCGCGACACTGCCCGATATTGCACAAATTTTTCATCTGTTCACTGCTTTTTGTGCTTTTTTATCACTTTTTTCGGTGAGGATTTTTCGCTGTCACGCTGTCATATACATTGCCGTACTTTTTACGGTTGGTTGATTTTTCATATCAGTATACTCAAAAACGCTTTGGATTTTTTTTGTATGCAATGGTATAATACATTTTACAATACAATTTATTTTGATTTGTCTTCTTTTAAATAATAAACATCGGGAGGCATTTGATGACAGCGGAAAAACTGAAAGAATATTTTGAACAAAATCCCTTCGACTCTTTAAGTAAAGCAGTCCTCTATCTTCTTTACACAGCTATCATTCGCAGCGAGCTGACACCGGGCACCAAAATCAATATGTCGCAGCTTTCAAGCGAGTTAAATATCAGTCGCTCGCCCATCCAAGATGCCTGCAAAGAACTGGAGACCATTCGTTTTTTGGAATATGTTCCCGAAAAAAAAGGGTATTTTGTTTCCACCTTTAAAACGATCGATATGCAGCACGTTTACGACGCGCGGAAAATGTTTGAGTCCAAAGCCGCCTTTTATTGTGTCCAATATCACTATTTTGAAAACCTGGAACAAATGGCACGCCTTGCCGAGGCCTTTAAGTCGGCTTTTTTATCAAAAAATTATGTCATTATATCCGAATTGGACATTGCCTTTCACGAATTGCTTGTAAAGTCTTCTCACAACCCCTATCTCATCAAATCCTATGCGGATATGGTTAAGATTTGGCGACGTTTTTCAGCTTTCAGCCATAACTTTTTCGAAGCCAATCCCGATAACCCTTATATTAATGCCTTGATGTATGAGCACATCAGCATTTGCAACGCCATCAAAACAGGCATCGCCAGCCTTGCGGAAACCGCAGTGGAGTCTCATTTGGATACCGTTATGAACTTGTCTTTGCTTCAACGCACCGAATGGAGTCCTTTTTAATAAAATCATACAATTTAGGAGAATACTGTCATGTCACCACAATATAGACTGCCTTCCTCTTTGGAAAATGAGATCAGTGACTTGTGCCCCGGCTGCCTGCAGGGCATCGCCATCAGGCTCCTTGCCGAACTGCTCGAAGAAATGGCCATTGACCATGTGCGTCTCTTGCCTTTGGGCACAGATTGCCCCGTGGGTGCGCAGGGCTGGGGAGAATTTACCGTATTTCGTCCTCCCTTTGCCGGCAGCGCCATGAGCGCGGGCATTAAACGCATGATGCCCGAACAAACCGTACTGCTCTATCAAGGAGAAGGCAGTGGAATGGCCACCAATGTTTCCGACACCATTCACACCGCCAACCGCGGCGATGCACTGACTGTTGTTTCCATTAAAAACTTGAGTGAGCCGTCTTCATCCGCACCTGCCATGCCCATGGGCTTTTCGGGCGGCATGCGACAGCCGATGATGTCATTTACCAACCCGCTTTCAGGACCGGGCGGCTTAAAAACCGCCGAAGCCATTGCAGCACTACCCCACAGCAAATATGTTGCCCGGGTCTCACTGCACAATCCCAAAGAAATTCGAAAAGCAAAAGCGGCGTTGAAAAAAGCGCTGGAAGTGCAAATATATGATAACGGCTACGCCTTTGTGGAAATATTAATGGTCTGCACCGATCCTTCAGGCGTGGAGCCTGCCGCAGTCGGTGACTATATCGAAAACAAATTGTTGGAAAGCTATCCCTTGGGGGAGATAAAAAATGTCTGATAAGGATTCTTTGACACACAACACTTTTGCCCCTTCAAATAAAGAGCTGATCCGTGCCGCCTTTGCCGCTGCCCAGTGTGCCTATGCGCCCTATTCGCATTTTCACGTCGGCGCTGCGCTGCTCAGCGCAAACAACAGGCTTTTTACAGGCTGCAATATCGAAAACGCGGCGTTTTCGCCATCCAACTGCGCCGAGCGCACCGCGTTTTTCAAGGCTATCAGCGAAGGGATTCAGGATTTTAAAAAAATAGCCATTGTCTGCTATCACGATCATGACAAACCGGAGTTTTGCACCCCTTGCGGTGTTTGCCTGCAGGTAATGAGCGAGTTTTGTCGTGAGGACTTTGAAGTCATCGTTGCCAAAGACGAAAATACTTACCAAAGCTATTTGCTCAGCGACTTGCTTCCCCATGCATTTTCCTTTACAAAAAAAGAGTCGAATAAAGCTTAATCCTTCTAATTTTCCCCGATTGAACCACACAGAACAGGAGCCATTTGTGAAGAAAAAACTGACAAAACAAGAAGTTCACACCATTGTGTCACTGTTGGACAACGCCTATGAAGATGTCGCTACCTTTTTGCATTATTCGTCGCCCTACGAATTGCTCATAGCCGTCATTCTTTCTGCGCAATGTACGGACATTCGCGTCAATCAAATCACCACCGAACTCTTTGCCCACGCCAGCACACCTCAGCAAATTCTGGCCCTGGGCACCGAAGGGCTTACCCAATACATCAAGAGTGCAGGTCTTTTTCGAAGCAAATCAAAAAATATCATCGCCGCCACCGAAATGATACTCGACCGTTTTGACGGCGAGGTGCCAAATACCATGGAACAGTTGCTCACCCTGCCCGGTGTAGGTCGCAAAACCGCCAACGTGGTGCTCTCTCACGCCTTTGGGCAAGACACCATTGCCGTCGATACCCATGTTTTTCGCGTGTCAAACCGCATCGGCCTCGTATGTGAAAAAGACCCCATCGCCACAGAATTTGCGTTGATGAAGGTCTTGGATCAATCCATGTGGAGCAAAATGCATTATAAGTTGATTTTGCATGGCAGGCGGGTGTGTGCCGCCCGCAGTCCCAAATGCGAAGACTGCCTGATTCATGCTTATTGCCTCACCTATCGAAACAAAAAATAAAAAAAGCCGGGAACACTTTCCCCGGCTCGATTTTTCGATTCTTATTTTACTTCGTCTTCTTCCACGATTTCAGCATCAATCACAGGAAGCTCTTCAGCGGAAGGTGTTTTTGCATCTTCCATCACTTGTTGTGTTCTTCTCTTTTTGGAGTAATCTTTTGCATTTTTGTTAATTTTTTCTGCACCGGGAACCGGCTTTTGCGCAACATCGTCCTCGTCGTCAAAGTCCACGCTGTCATCAACGGATGAGCCTTTGCGTTCGGGTACTTCTCTCAAATCAACTTGTATAATCGAAGATTTGTTAATTCTCATTTTTACATTATCAGGAAGCATTTCGATAATCACCGTATCATCTTTTACAGAAAATACTTTTCCGTGAAAGCCGCCGGCCGTGACAACTTTGTCACCTTTTTTCATCATTTCACGCTTTGCCTGGAGCTGTTTCATTTGTTTTCGTTGCGGACGCATCGAGATCATATATACAAGTAAGAACGCGCCCATTATTAAAAACATTGGCATAATGCCTGCGAGGCCGGCATTTGCAGTGGTGGTTGCTATCATTATTGTTCTCCTTTTCCGCTTGATATCTTTTACTATTTAACACTATTTTATAGCGTTTGTCAAACAAAAATATTTGTCGACGTATTCGAGGGTTCTCTCTTCCAAAATCGCCTGTCTGAGCCCTTCCATCAGCTGAATTGTATAATAAATATTGTGATACGAAATAAGCATCGAGGCCAAAATTTCGTTGGCTTTCACCAAATGTCGCAAATAGGCTTTCGTATAATTTTGACATACATAACAATTGCATTCATCATCGATAGGCGAAAAGTCTTCGCTGTATTGGGCGTTTCTCAAGTGAATTCTCTGCCCTTTTGCAAAGGCTGCTCCGTTGCGTGCCATGCGCGTCTGCATTACGCAATCAAACATGTCTATACCGCCCACTGTTCCCTGTAACAAACAGTCCAAACTGCCAACCCCCATCAAATAACGCGGCTTTTCCTTTGGCAAATAAGGCTCTGTGGCAGCAATCATCTCATAGAGCAGCTCTTTGGGTTCCCCCACACTAAGCCCACCCAATGCATAGCCGACAAAATCCATCTCCACCAATCGTTTTGCGCATTCGATACGCAAATCTGCATGCATACCACCCTGCACAATACCAAAAAGTGCCTGCTTTTCAGTATTTTGATGTGCCTCTTTACACCGTTTTGCCCACCGCAATGTGCGCTCCGTACTTTTTTTGGCATATTCATAATCCGCAGGATAGGCAATGCATTCATCCAGCGCCATGATAATGTCTGAGCCCAGTGCGTTTTGAATTTCCACGGCCTTTTCAGGTGTAAAGATATGCTTGCTGCCATCGATGTGGCTGGAAAATTCAACACCCTCTTCGGAAATTTTTCTTCTGTCCGAAAGACTAAAGACTTGATAGCCGCCGCTGTCGGTCAAAATAGGCCTGTCCCAATTCATAAACTTATGCAGTCCGCCTGCTTTTCGCACAATGTCCATGCCCGGGCGCAGATATAAATGATAGGTGTTGGACAGTATTATTTGCGCTCCAATTTCTTTTAGGCTCTCAGGCAACACACCCTTTACCGTGGCCTGTGTGCCCACAGGCATAAAAACAGGGGTCCTAATCTCTCCGTGCGGAGTCGACAACACCCCCACCCTGGCTTTGGTTTTGCTGCATTCTTTAATGACTTTATATTCAAACATATCTTAATCCTTTTCTCGATATCCCAAATCTCTTAAATCGTATTGTTTTTCGCGCCAATTTTCCCGAACCTTCACCCATAATTGGCGCGAAAAACAAAACGATTTAAGAGATTTGGGA
>CALFLU010000015.1 GCA_937880125.1 uncultured Eubacteriaceae bacterium | reverse complement strand
AGGTTTGGGGCCCCGAAAATTGACGGGGCCGTGGGTGTTGATTTGCCCGCTCCGTTGCGCCCCAGCAGTCCTGTGATTTTTCCTTTTTCAAAATTCACACCCACATCGCTCAGCGCCGTGATTTCTCCAAATGTTTGTGTAATATTTTTGCATTCAATCATCATCCTTCGCTTCCTTTCTCATCATATCCATAAGTTCTTCCTGTGAAATTCCAAGACGTGCAGCCTCTGTTGTCATCGGTTTAATAAAGTTTTCATAAAAACTTTCTTTTCGCTTTTGTTTCAATTTTTTTACCGCCCCTTCTGCTACAAAGAGCCCCACACCTCTTTTTTTATACAAAATCCCCTCTGCAACAAGCAGATTCATCCCCTTTAGTGCAGTGGCGGGGTTGATTTTGTACGTCACGGATATTTCCGTGGTGGAAGGCACTTGGCCCTCTTCCAAAAAAGCACCTGACAAAATCGCGTCTTCCACACCCTCCGCTATTTGCTGAAAGATCGGTATATTCAAATGCTCCTCTATCTTCATTGCATCCCCCTCTTCCTTCACTTCGCCTTGTTATCTGGTTAGTTAGTTATGTAGCTAACTAACGTCATGATAATCTATACGATTCAAAATGTCAATACCTCTTTTAAATTTTTTTCAAAGGACACACTTTTTTTGCATACCACTCTTTCGCTCATATTTTTTGCTATATTTTTTTGTCTGAAACTTTTTTATAGGCTGAGCTTAAACCGTCAATTCTTCTTTTCAAAGCAGGTAACCTGTGATATGATAAAGTATATTTTAACAATACTTGCGCTTTTGTTGCGCAATTGCTTTGTCGAAACCACAAGTCGAAAATATCTATAAAGAAAGGAACACGCAATGAACAACGAATCAAAAATAACCAAAGTGGCCGCAGTCCAAATCGCGCCCGTAACAATGGACTCCATGGCAACCGCAGAAAAAGTATGCACTTATATTAAAAAAGCCGCCGCACAAGGCGCGCAGCTCCTTCTTTTTCCCGAAGCCCTCATCTCAGGCTATCCCTGGGGAACCGCTTTTGCCGTCTCGGTCGGTCGCAGGGAGATGGTCGGCCGTGATGCCTATGTACGTTACTGGAAGGGTTCGATTGATGTTCCCGGCAAAGAAACCGAACTCATCGGCAAAGCCGCCAAAGAAGCCGGCGTCTATGTTGCCGTGGGTGTTATGGAACGCCTCGATGATTACAGCCGCCAGACGCAATTTTGCACGCTTCTTTATTTCGGCCCCGACGGCAGCATTATCGGCAAACACCGCAAATTAAAGCCCACCGCTGCGGAGCGATATGTGTGGGGCGAAGGAGACGGCAGCACCATGCCCGCTTTTGACACGGAAATCGGCCGTTTCGGCGGACTGATTTGTTGGGAAAATTATCACCCGCTGGCTCGTATGGCCATGTACGGTAAAGGATTGGATATTTATTTGGCGCCTACCGCCGACTCGCGTCCCACCTGGCTTTCCACGATGATTCACATCGCCTGTGAAAGCAGATGCTTTGTGGTCTCAGCTTGTCAATATTATGAAAAAAGCATGTATCCGCCGGAGATGGAAACCTTGGACGAAATTAAAGATTTGCCTGATATTTTGTCAAGAGGCAGCAGCGTAATCATCTCTCCCATGGGTGAAGTGCTTGCAGGGCCACTGTATAACGAAGAAGGCATTTTGTATGCAGATTTAAACCTTGACGAAACCGTTAAAGGCCGATTCGACTTTGATGTGGTGGGGCACTATTCTATGGACAATGTGTTTCAACTGATCGTGGACGAAAAACCGAAAAAAATCATTTCTTACGAATAATATACTTGTTTCTTCCTGCGCAAGTTAAAGCGAATCCGAATTCGGATTCGCTTTTTTTATCTTCAGCGCATTTCTCGTTTGACAAAATGCCTTGGTTTTGCTACCATATTTTCACAAGCAGATCGCTTCGTATGTTCTAAAGGCGATTGGGTTGAAAAACAGCGGAGATACCGTGGGCAACGCCTGCGGTTTTTTTATTGAAATGGATGTAAACTATGGAAACAAATTATAAACAAGTGCAAAAGGTTTTTCTCATTACTCTGCTTGCCAACGTGGCAGTGGCAGTCTCCAAACTGGTCATCGGTACGCTCATTAACAGCGCGTCCATGGCAGCTGACGGCTTTCACTCTTTTTCTGATGGCTCCTCCAATATTGTCTGCATGATCGGTATTTATTTTGCCGCAAAACCGCGTGATGATAAACACCCCTATGGCCATCATAAAATCGAAACCCTTTCGGGTATTGCCATTGGACTTCTTTTGGTTGCCGCCGCTGCCAAAGTCGTCATCGGCGCCATTGATAAATTTCAACACCCTTCTCCGCCTCAAATCACTTCATTGAGCCTGGTTGTTCTGCTCATCACCCTGGCGGTAAACATCTTTGTCACTACCTACGAACGCCGACAAGGCATCAAATTAAACAGCAGTATTCTTATTGCCGATGCCGCCCACACCAAATCTGATATTTTTGTGACCGTGGGCGTCTTGGCTACACTCATTGCCCTCAAATTTGGACTACCGCCGATTTTGGACCCCATTGTTTCGCTGGTTGTTGCCGTGGTCATTCTTTTAACCGCTTGGGAAATATTAAGAGACAACGCAAACGTGCTTTTGGACGCCGCTTCGGTGGATATGGATTTTATTCGCGCAGAGGTCATGCGCGTGCCCGGTGTAAAGGGCGTTCACGATATCCGTTCTCGCGGCTTGAGCAGCCAGGTGGAAATTGATATGCATGTGCTCGTAGATCCTGATATGAGTGTGGAAGAAGGCCACATCATTCAACACGATATCGAAGAAATTTTGCAAGATGCCATTGATGCTTCCACGAAAGTTTTAATCCATTTGGAGCCCTACACAAAAGATCAAGCCGAAAAGCAATAGTTTTTTGCTTTGCTGTTGGGGGGCAAATGTATTCACCTGTTTATTATAAAAAAGCCTGCATCGCATTTTGTGCACCGCAGGCTTTTTTCGGTATTATTTTCTAATTCTGATCGTGTGTTACATATAGGGCTGCTGTCTGCATCGCTTCACTGTGTGCGCCATGCCAAACCGACAAAGTGAATCGTGATGTTTTTGCTCATCGGTCTGATTTGAATTTCTTCCAAAACTTCATTTTGCATATCATATTTGGCGGAAATCATTTTTACTTCCTGTTCAATATCTGCCTGCATCTTATCGAGTTGAGCTTCAACAGACGCAAGATTTTCTTCGGCACGGTTAATGCCTTCCCCACTCTGAAATGCCCTGCTCGTGCTGCGTACCGCCGTGCCCACTCTGCCAACCGAACCTCCGCGGCGGCCAAACAACGCTCCCAACAGTGCAGTGCCGGCCGATACGGCCGCATCCATCTTTTTTTGCGAAGCCATCGACGTTTGTTTTTCCAACGCCTGGCGCGCCCTGCGATATCTGTCCTCCAAAACCGTCAACTTTGAATCGTATTTCTTTCTCAATGCCTCGGTATCCTCATCTCTTTGTTCATGGGCCAAATGTTGCAACCTTATCAAAAAATCACGTTCCGATTCACCCGGCTGCGAAAAGACCTTTAATGTCGGGCCAAAAAGCAGCGTAAGTGATAATTCGGTACGAATATATTGCGACAAAAGCTTTTGCCAACCGTCATAACTGCGTGGGTCTGCAGCCACTTGAGGCACATTTTCGTATTGCGCATTTTGCACAGGTTGTTTTTCGAGTTCTCTGAGCTCCATGCCAATCCTTTCACCTTCGCTCCAATCCAGCGCCATAGGACCCTCGTGAAGGGGGGAGACTATCGTGTATGTCTCTGTTGTTGCCACTTTATGCTTTGCGCTTTCATAAAACACCTCTGCCACGCCCAGCACCATGGGCGTATAGAGCACCTCTGTGCCCACCCCGCCCAATGCCGGCCAAAAAACCTGCTTGATTTGCGGAGGCAAGGCAGGCGGTGTGTTGCCCGATGGCGCCGCTGACGGCGTGCTGATATTTGAAACAGGCTGTGTAGTCGGTGCCGCAGTTTGCGTCCGCACCACTTCTTGAATATGCGCCGAAGGCAAAGAGGCGATTTGCTCCCTGGTTAACGGACCCGCCAGATAGGACAACACCCATCTGGTGCTAAACACCACGGGACTATCTTCATGCACGCTGTGCAGATAAAACACGCGCTGTCCCAATCCCGCCAAAATTTGTTCGGTTCGTTGTTTGTCAAAGCTACCACCCAGCGCAGCGCCTTCCAGTCCCGCGAGTACTCTTTCTTTGTCGCGTTCGGTCTGCAGCCTGCCGATAAACCATGTCCCTGCATTGGACAACGCTTTATAATCCAAATCCACGGGGTTTTGCGTGGACAGCAAAAGTCCCAGGCCATAGGCCCTCGCTTGCTTGAGCAGTGTCAACAGCGGCGTTTTCGACGGCGGGTTTGCCGTAGGAGGCAGATAACCGAACAATTCGTCCATATACAACAGTGCGCGCAGGCTGCCTGTTCCCGGCTGTGTGCGCACCCAGGATAAGATTTCGTTTAACAGCATCGTCACAAAAAACATTCTTTCGCTGTCGGATAAATGTGCAATAGAAAAAACGGAAATTTTCGGTTTTCCTCTCTCGCTGTATAAAAACCGATTGATATCCATCGATTCCCCTTCCAGCCACGCCTGAAAACTCGGCGAAGCCAATAGATTGTTCAATGACATTGCCAGCGAAAAACGTTCCTTGGCGGGAAAAAAACTTTCCATATCCATCACGCCTACCTGCTGAATAGGCGGCGTTTGAATTGCGTTGATCAAATCGGGCAGACTAAGGCTTTGGCCCGCACTCCAGGCATATTCAATAATTGTTGAAATCAAAATGTGTTCTCTGCTGATAGAAGTTGCCTCACTGAGGTCAATCAGCGACAGCAGACTTGTCGCCGTGATTTGTATGCGGTCTCGCAGCGCGTCCTTATCATTGAGCACTTCTAAAGGAGGCGGATCAAAGGATTTCAGCACGCTCACGCCCCGCCCGGCCGAGCTGCCCGGTGTGTAGACAACAACCTCAGCCGCATCTTTCAATCGTTGAATGCGCTGCCCATTTTGGCCCCAGTCCTCAAGCCCTTTTTTCCATGAATCTGCTTGTTGCTGCGCATATTCATCCGGTGCAATTCCTTTGCTTGCCGCTTCCTGCAAATTGATCCAGGGGCGAAAATCTTCTCCCTGCAGCTGCGGAAAGGTCAGTGCCAGATTTGTTAAGTCCCCTTTGGGGTCAATGGCAATCACGGGAATGTTATCAATCGCCGCTTCTTCTATAATACCTATTCCAACCCCGGTTTTGCCGCTGCCCGTCATGCCGATAATCACGCCATGCGTCGTCAGATTTTTTGACTTATAGAGCACCATTTCTTCCTGTAATTGCTTTTGCTCGACATCGTATTTTTTTCCTAAATAAAATACGCCCATTTTTTCAAAATCCTGCATGTCTATCTCCGTTTCTCTGTGTTTTCAGGGTGTTTTTCTCAAAATACCTTGCCACGATGCATCTGTTTACGCAACTGATTTTATTAAGATAATTATACCAGTCCGCCCCACCTATCACAACCACATTTGCAATGACTTTTTAAAGCAAAATTTTTGTCTTCACGATAAAAAAATACCGACCATCACAATGATGATCGGCATAAAATCCGTATAACAGATTTGCATATCCGAATTCTTTATTCTTCTTCGCCTTCTGCTGCTGCTTCCGTTTCTGCCGCTTGCTCTTCTGCACCTTCTTCTGTTTCTTCAACCATCTTCGGTTCACGCACCGACAATATCAGTGTATCCCCTTCAATTTCTGCCGTAATTCCTTTTGGCAATGTGATGTCTTCCACACTTACCTTGTCTCCCGCTTCAAATTCCGTTACATCAATTTCCACCGATTCGGGAATATCTTGCGGCAGCCCTCTTACGGGAATTTCGTCCAACTGTTGCATGATCAGCAGTCTTTTATGCTCAACAGCTTCTCTGCCTATTACTCTTACACCAAGGTTGATTTTAATTTCTGTATCCAAAGATACGTGTTGAAAATCAACGTGCAACAAATCTCTTCTCACAGGAGAATATTGCATATCTTTGATCATGGCGGCATAAGTGTCCTTTCCGCCCAAATCAAGGGTGAACAAGTAGTTTTTTCCATGTTTTGAAATGTTTTTCACCAATTCATCTCTTTTTATTTTTACGGAAATCGAATCCTTTCCTTTGCTGTTGATAACAGCGGGAATATAGCCTGCTCTTCTCAGCTGTTTGTTTGTCACTTCCCCTTCTTTTTTCCTTTTTTCAATGGTTAATGTTACTTTTTCGCTCATATTATTTCTCCTTATTATCAAGGCTCTCGCACACCCGTTTTGCCAAGTTCATTGCATTTTCCCGCAAAGCTCTGCGTGATATAACTGCCGAACCAAAATTCAAGTAAGGCACAAGAACCGAGTCCGCGATATGTTTTTTGCAAACGCTTCCTCTATCGTTGTTGATTTTCAATATTTTAGTATTATACCAAATCAGAATCACTTTGGCAAATAGGTATCACAGAAATATTCCTTTCTTTTCATCATGTTGTCACTTATTTCAAATACTTTATTAGAAAATCAATTCGCCAAACCTAGGATACTTTCTTTTAAGCCTAAATTCGCTATATTTCGCATATGCCTATCTCTTTAAAAAATTGATAAATTCCATCATAATATATCGATAACCGTGTGATATCTTCCTCGTTGCCGTTGGGAACGAAAATAACCATTCCTTGTCTAGCTCGAGTAAGCAAAACACGATATGCATTTTTTAGATAAAGAATTTTGTCTTTATTCCTGACATTTTGCCACTTAGAACCTGTAAAGCTATAATAATGGAAATGATTTTGAATAAGGCGCAAATTCGCATCCCAACACACCACTGCCCAATCAAGCTCTAATCCTTGAATATCAAATTCTGTGGCAACTTCTTCTAAAAAATACGACGAGCGAATATCGGCGGCATCATTTAAAAACCAATTAACTGCATTAATTTTGCTTTGCACCCAGATGCCAGATGGCCTCAGTCGCCTAGCGCCCGAACTGGCGATTATGCCATATCGCTCAGTCCCTTTGGCTTGCATACGAACCCACTCCCTCGCTTTATCTATATCCCTTGTTAGAACAATAGGGTAATCGTTGCGCAATGTGTCATATAATTTTTTCGCATGCTCTTTTTCTACATCGAGAATCGCTTTTATAAATGCTGCTACATTTTCACTTCGAAAGGACCGCAACGATACAGCCAAATGCAGTGCATCTACAACAACATATTCCAAATCAAGAAAAAGTTGTTTCATCGAAAGACCACGTGTATATTCACTATCTGATATTTTTTCTGACACATATACATCCCAGTGCGAATAGTCTTTTCGAATCGCATCAAACCATTCTATCAGACCCGCTTCGCCTGTATTTATTTCTTGTCCACCACCTACTAAACAAATAATGACAGCCCAATCTTTGTGTCGATCCATGACGCTAATAAGGAACGAAGGTTCCGACATAAAAAAATCTGATTTCCCTTTTTTACGCTCCATAAAACTAAGTAACATGTTTTCTGTCCACGCGCGCTGTGCTTCATCAAAAATTACAACTTTTTCGTTTGGTGCTTCTTGCATAGCCAGGGCGTCATCACGGAAATGATGAATATTCTGTATAAAAGCTTTAGCTTTTGTCAATGCTTCATTTTTTTTGATATCTAGCCTTGCGCTTTCATCGCGAGCGAGTGCTTCTCGTAAAACATCGACTAAAGGTTGGTTGCCAGATAAAAAAACTGCATGCTCATTTTCGTCAAATTTATGGCGTTCATTTGCAATATTAAGACCGGCTAAGGTTTTCCCAGCTCCTGGCACTCCCGTAATAAAGCAGATGGATTTTTTATGCTCTCGTTTGCTCCTATCAATAATGTCATTGATCGCTTCAGTAGTTTGGTTCAAATTCACAGCACTGGCATCATTGCGAGAAATATCTGAAACATTATGACCACGATATAGTGCTTGTGCTGCTTCAATAATCGTAGGTGTAGGCGCATAGGGTGAATCTATCCACACCTTCGCGTCAAAATCTTTTGCGCGAAATTTGAACAATGCAAGCTTTAGCATATTAGCCAAAGTATTTCGGTTGCATTTTGAAACTTCCAAAATACCTTCTTTCATTTCTTGAAATTCTAAAACAATTTCTGGAGCTTTTGTTGCAATGAGTATAGGAATCAGCAGACATCTATGACTTTCTTTGTGAAAATTCTTCAAGTCTAATGCATAATCTGTAACTTGTTCTATTGCATATTTTGAGTATTCTTTTGCGCCAATTTTGAATTCGAGCAAGAAGATTAAACCATCGACAATATACACAGCGTCAATACGCCTGCCGACGCGCGGAATGCTATATTCAAAGATAATATCTCCTCGCCCAACTTCGCCTAACACATTTTTTAGTAGCCTTATTTCTTCCAACCATGCATTACGCTGCAAATCTTCCAATGCAAACGGATTGTTCATGGCCATTTCCCCGAGAATATCACTTTCTGACTGTTTTATAAAACTAGGTACATCATTTACATAAAACGCCCTCAATAAAAAATCCCTCCTACGTCAACAAATTATAACAGCACATTATCACTTATATTTTTATACGCAAATTATCGACTATGCCTTATAACCGCATCACATATGCGACGAATGCCTTCCGCCACCAGTGCGCGCGGCATCGCGAGGTTTAGGCGAATATAGCCCCGGGCATTGCCCACAAACAAACTGTCTCCACCCTCCAATAGCACCCCTGCCTCTTCGGCGAAAAACAGCGAAGCGTCCTTAATGTCAAGCACCTTTCGTAGGTCTATCCAGGCAAGATAGGTAGCTTCGGGAATGGCAAAAACAGCCTCAGGCAGGTGCGTTTCCAGATACTGTTTCACAAATTGAAAGTTGCCGTCCAAATAGTCTTTGAGCTGTGCCAACCACTCCCCGCCTTTTTCGTAAGCCGCTTGGTGCGCCGCCAGCGACAGCGGATTGACAAAGCCCGCATTTTTATCCCGCCCTTCAAAGGTTTTTCGCGTATTTTCGTCGCGTATGATGATATTGGCAAACATCAACCCCGCCAAATTAAAGGTCTTGCTTGCAGACATGCAGGTAATCAGCTTTTTATAATTCGGCATTACTTTCCCCAGGGGAATATGCTTGTTTCCGGCGCGAATCAAGTCGCAGTGAATTTCATCCGAAATCACCCATAAGTCATTTTTTTCGATAATTTCGGCAACCTGCGTCAATTCTTCCTCGTTCCACATACGACCGGTGGGGTTGTGCGGATTGCACCAAAGCACCAATCGCATATTTGGTGCTGAGGCCTTGCGCGCAAAGTCGTCAAAATCAATGTGAAAATAACCCTCTTCACTCTTTAACGCCGAGCAAACCAAACCGACGCCGTTATAGGTTGCCGCGTGTTTGAAAAATCCGTAGGAGGGCGTTGTAATCAGCATGTTTTCATCTTTGCCGACCAACTCTTCCACCAAACTGTACAAAGCCGGAATGACTCCTGTGGAAAACACCAACTCTTCCCCGGCAAAATCCCAGTCGTACTGCGCTTTGCACCAAGCCGAGAAAACATCTCCGTAGCTTGTGTCAAATACGCGGCTGCAGCCGAAAATTCGCCTGTCCACACGCTCTTTGATGGCCTCGCAAACCTCCGGCGGCGTGGCAAACTCCATATCGGCTACCCACATGCGAATAAACTCCTCATCGCGGTAGTTAAAGGTCTTTTCCGGTCCCGCTCCAAAAATATAGCCGCGAAACCCGTCCGTGCTCAAAGCATTGGTATGGCTGCGGTCCATGATCTCATCAAAATTATATTTCATTTTATTCACCTCAACGACGTTTTGGCCTGTTTTTCTACTTTTCAGTATCTCATTTTTAAAAATTTTTTCAACCTTCATTTTTCCGTGTAAAAAGTTTTTGCACGATACTTGGGATACCACAGCGATTTTTCATTTTTTAGCCGATGAAAAAAACATTTCAAAAAAATAAAAACTGCTTGATTATCAAAGCAGTTTCATTGATTTTTCATTTTTACCACATTTTGAGTTGCCCGCCTCGCAGGCTTTCTACACTTCTCTCTGTAACGACACTCTCTTTGCCGATTGTTCCGATCAGGCACGGCGAGGCCGCATCGTGCAGCAGGCTATTTTTTTGTGCTGCTGCCACGCTTCTTACGGCATAGCAATACTTGCACCCGCCTATGCAGCTGTCGTAGGCGCCGATATCGATGCTCTCGATGCATC
>CALFLU010000014.1 GCA_937880125.1 uncultured Eubacteriaceae bacterium | reverse complement strand
ACTTCTAAAATCAATCTCTTTTTTCATAAACAAATACAACTCCTTGATCATTTTTTCATCGCCAAGTGCAATTTTGGCAACAAAAAACGTCCTCTCAATATGAAGGGACGATGATATTACCGCGGTACCACCCTAATTGGTTTACTACCCACTTTTGGCCTTATCGCGACCGAACGGCAAATATCTTTGCATTGCTCAACAGATGAAACTTCGTTTTGAGTTCGTATAAAAACAGTTTCAGCTTATACTGTTTTCTCTCTTTCATACAAAGGGTTCAAAACTACTTTGTCTGCTTCATTGCACCATATTCAGTGAATATAACATATCCCAAAACCAATGTCAAGACCGCGAAACTATTGTATTTTCTTGTTTTTTATACTATAATATTTTTTTATATTATCATAATATTCAGATTTGGAGAAATTCATGAAAATATCCGATTTGTTTAAAAAGAAAAAAGTGGTTTATTCCCTCGAAATCTTTCCTCCGCGTCCCACCTCACCCATTGAAGTGGTCTATGACGCACTGGCAAATATGAAAGATCTCAATCCGGACTTTGTCAGCGTCACCTATGGCGCAGGGGGATCGGGTCCCAACAGCCGCACCTGCGAAATTGTCTCGCACATCAAAGAAAATTACGACTTTGAGCCGCTGGCACACCTGACGTGCATCAATTCAGAGAAAAAAGATATTCAAGACACCTTGCAAAGGCTGCAAGAGAGTCAAATCCAAAACATCTTGGCGCTTCGCGGAGACAGAAACAAAGACGGCGTTGTTGCCAACGACTTTTTGCACGCCACCGAGCTCATTGAATACGTGAAACAAAATCACACTTTCAACATTGCCGCGGCATGCTACCCCGAAGGACATCCCGAATCGGAAAATCTTTCAAAAGACATCGAATACATGAAGATGAAAGAAGATTACGGCGCTGAATTGTTTATCACACAGTTGTTTTTTGACAACAGCGACTTTTATCGCTTTGTCGAAAAGGTGCGTGCCGCATCGGTGCGCTCCCCCATCCATGTGGGTGTCATGCCCGTGACAAACACCAAACAAATCGAGCGCATTTTGTCTCTTTCTGGCTCCAAAGTGCCCCATAAACTCAGCCGCCTGCTTGCCCGCTACGGCGCAAACAAAGAAGCCATGATGCAGGCGGGTATTTTGTATGCCACGGAACAAATTGTGGATTTACTCGACAACAATGTACAGGGAATCCATCTCTATACCATGAACAGCCCCACCATTGCCCGTCGCATTACGCACAACATTGACCACATGCTCCGGTTAGAAAACACGGTCAAGTAGGCGGTGCAATTTGCTCAGCTATCACATCGATAAAGCAAGTGTATTGAGTCGTCTGGGCTATGTCAATCAAGAAATCAGTGACAGTCTTCACAAAACAATCGATGACTGCATTGCGCTTAGCTATGCCAAAATCGTCCCCGCTTTCACCTATCAAACCTTTCTTGTGCACGTTGCCGCCCCCATCGTAACCGTAAAAAACACGGCGGTGGTCATCTCTTCTGCGGATTTAAGCCGCCTGCTTAAATATTCGCAAAAGGCGGTGTTTATGGCGCTGAGCGCGGGAGGTGCCATCGAGCAAGCCATTCGCGCCGAAAGTTATCGCGACATGACCCGCTGCGTCATTTTGGACAGCTGCGCCTCGGTGGCTGCCGAAGCCATGGCCAATGCCGTTGAGCAGCGCATTGCACAAGAGATCGATGAACAATATCGCCTGACCAATCGTTTCAGCTGCGGGTACGGCGATTTTTCGCTTTGCTATCAAGGGGCATTGCTGCAACTGCTCAATGCCGAAAAACAAATCGGCCTACATGTCGGTCAATCGGGCATCTTGCAGCCGAAAAAATCCATCACCGCCGTTATCGGCATTGTGGATAAGTCCATAGACCATACCCATTATGCTACTTGTGCCACCTGCGCAATAAAGGAAAACTGCGCCTATCGAAAGGAAGGTAAAACGTGTTTCAACTGAATGAAAAACTGAAAAACAGAGAATTGATCTTCATGGACGGTGCCATGGGCACACTGTTGCAAAACAATTACGCCCTTGCGCCTGGTCGTCCTCCCGAAGAAATTAACCTGCTGTCTGCCCAAACCGTGCAAGCGGTGCACGAGTCCTACCTGCAAGCAGGCAGTAATATTATTCTTACCAATACCTTTGGCGCCAATCGGCTCAAAATGGAGGGCTATGGCCTTTGCTGTGAAGAGATTATTACCGCTGCGGTTCATAACGCCAAAACAGCCGCAGAAAAATACGGCGCCTTGGTGGCGCTGGATATCGGCCCCATCGGCAAGCTGCTCGAACCCATGGGCACATTGCGTTTTGAGGAGGCCTACGAGCTTTTTTCTCAGCAAGTTTGCATCGGCGCCAACTGCGGTGCCGATCTGATCTATATTGAAACCATGTCGGATTTATACGAAGTCAAGGCAGCGGTGCTGGCGGCAAAAGAGTGCACCGATCTGCCGGTGTTTGTCACGATGACCTTTGACCAAACGCACCGCACCTTTACAGGTTGCGATCCGAAAAGTATTGCGCTGACCCTTCAAGGCCTCGGCGTGAACGCGCTGGGTGTAAACTGCTCTTTGGGTCCCAAGGATTTGCTTCCCGTTTTGGATATACTGGCAAGCACAACCACCCTGCCGTTGATTGCCAAGCCCAATGCAGGCCTGCCTCAAGTCGTCGACGGCCAAACCACCTTTGAAATGTCTGCGGAAGAATTTGCCCAAAGCATGGGCAGCCTGGCCGCCAAAGGCATCAGCATTTTGGGCGGTTGTTGCGGCACTTCTCCGCAATACATTGCACAAACAAAGACGGCCGCACAAGAGGCCTATCAACTGCGCACACTGCCCAAAAGGCAAAGCGCTGTTTCGAGCAACACCCAGGCACTTTCCATCGACAGGGTGCTTGTCATCGGCGAGCGCATCAACCCCACGGGCAAAAAAGCCTTTAAAGAAGCCCTCACCAACAACGACATCGGCTATATCCTGCGCCAGGCCATCGAACAAGTCGACGGCGGTGCAGATATTTTAGACATTAATGTGGGCCTGCCGGGTATTGATGAAAAAGAGATGATGGTGCGTGTTGTCAAGGCGTTGCAATCAGTTGTTACCTGCCCGTTGCAAATCGATTCCAACGACCCTGCCGTCATTGAAGCCGCACTGCGCGTCTATAACGGCAAAGCCATTGTCAATTCCGTCACCGGCGAGGAGCAGGCCATGGACGCCATTTTACCGATTATCAAAAAATACGGCGCCGCCGTTGTAGCTCTGACGCTGGATAGCGGCGGCATTGCCCAAAGCGCAGAGGCGCGCTGTGAAATTGCGGAAAAAATTCTTGACCGTGCCCGCTACTACGGCATTGCCAAAGAAGATGTCTTAATCGATTGCCTGACAATGACCATTGCCGCTGATCAGCAAAACGCACAAATCACTTTAGACGCCATTAAAATGGTGCGTAATAAGCTGGATGTCAAAACGGTTCTGGGGGTCAGCAACGTCTCTTTCGGGCTGCCGTCAAGAAATTTCATTAACAATACATTCCTCACCATGGCCCTTAACAGCGGCCTGGATTTGCCCATTGTCAACCCCAACGCGCAAGGAACGATGCAAATTATCGACACCTACCGTTTGCTTGCCCAACAAGACAGCAGCGCACACTACATCTCCCGTTACAGCGCGCAAACAGACGTTGCTATGCCCACTGCTGGTGCCCAACAGGGCAAAGGACAAAGTTTGGAGTATCTGATTCTAAACGGAATTAGACAAGGCATCGAGGCAAGCCTCGACAGTTTGCTTGCGCAAAAAGATGCCATGGACATTATCAACACCTGCCTCATACCCGCCTTGGACAAAGTGGGTGTATTGTATGAATCGGGTAAAATATTTTTGCCCCAGCTCATCTCTTCCGCCGAGGCCAGCAAAGCCGCCTTTGAATATTTGCGCCATAAAGTGGGCACTGTCCAATCCGACTTGTCCGATCCTCGCCAAATTATTGTGGCCACGGTCAAGGGCGATGTGCACGATATCGGCAAAAACATCGTCAAAGTGGTTTTGCAAAACTACGGCTTTTCCGTCATTGATTTGGGGTATGATACCGATATAGACCTCATTTTGCAAACCGTTGAAAAAAACGACATCTTGTTTGTGGGCCTTTCGGCCTTGATGACCACCAGCCTAAAAAGCATGGAACAAACCATCCGTGCCTTACGCCAAAGCAACTACACCGGCGCCATTGTTGTGGGCGGCGCCGTGTTGGATGATGAATACGCCAAAAAAATCGGGGCTACCTACTTCGCCAAAGATGCCATGGCCACCAGCAATATTGCAAAAGAATTGGTCGGCAAAAACGCTCTGTAAAAAATAGACATAAAAAAAACAGATTGCTGTGCAATCTGTTTTTTTTATGTCTAATCGTTATTGAGTGAAACCAAAATGTTTAAACCGTGGGTTTTATAGCATTTTACATCGCTTTGAGAAAGCTCATCATGAACAATGTCATAGGCCACTTTGCCCGCACGAACCTCTTCCACCGCGTCTTTTAAAAGGACGAGTTTATCGGCTTTGTCCGCAACCGAAGGATGCGTAAAATAAATATACTTGCTCTTATGCACATAGGGCATGAGTTTTTCGAGACTTTGCACAAAGGTATCCAAGTCCGATTTTAAGAAAAAGTCGTCGTCGAAATGGATATAAATCGTACTGCTTGCAAAAATATCCCCCACAAAAAGCAACCCGTATTTTTCGTCGTAATAACAGGTGCTGGCAGGGCTGTGCCCCGGCGTGTGAATGGCCTTAACAGTTCTGTTTCCCAATTCAAAAACCGTGCCGTCTTCAATGGGCTTGATATTGGCCGCCGACGTGGCTCTGCCCTCTTCCAAAGGATAGGGGCTGTCTGTACGAACACGGGAAATGCTCAACTCATCCGATGTAAAGCCCGCATTGACTCTCTCAATACTTTCCTCCACATTAATCATATACTCATTTTCAAAATATCCCGCAAAGGCAATATGGTCAAAGTGCTCATGGGTATAGACCACAACGAGTTCTTTGTCTTCAATCAGGCGAAAAATCATCTGGGGAATATCGCCGCCGCCCATGCCGGTATCGATCAACATGGCTTTATCGTCTCCCACCACAAGAAAAAACGCCGCAATCTCTTCGTTGCTTTCCCACTTGGATAAAAAAGCATATACCCCGCCGTAAAATTCATAAATATCATAATGCTCGTCCTCTACTTGGGACAGCTTGAATTTTGCAGCATCCTGGGCATCTATTTTTGATAAAAATTCACAAAACCGCTCGTCGCTGAATAAATCAGCCATCAGAAATAACACCACCTTTTTTTATTATATGAAATATGTCATTTTATACGGTGCATGGGACCTTACCTCATTATTTGTTAGTATGTTGCGCAATATAGTCGTCAACACATCTATTATATTCTACAATCAGCCTTTTTATCAATGTATTTTGCGCACTTGCAAAACACTTTCCGTCTATTTGCCCTATCGGCATGACACCAATAGATGTTCCGCTGAGAAAAAAGCCGTCAAAATCTTCAAGTTTATCGATGAGAATATCATCATGGCGCACTTTTATTTGCATGTCTTCCAAGATATCCAATATTTTTTTCCGCGTAATGCCCATCAACACATTTTTGTTGTCCTGGGTGTAGACCACATCATCCTTTACGGCAAAAAAATTGGAGCGTGCACCTTCCTTAATGATGCCGTTGTCATATAAAAGGTACTCAAAATAGCCTTCTTTTTCGTACGTTTGCGCCATTTGCGCATAATGGGAATCCGTATCGGATTTCACGTTGGGGTTTTTGCGCAAAATGGGTACGGCCTTCACCTTAACGCCCTTTGCATACATCTTTTCATCCACCGCAACGGGGTCGCGAAAGTGAACTGCCCAGCCGCTGTCTCGCACATCAATGCGCATGTTGATCGGCGAAGGCAAGTGGTCTTTTTTTGCCTCATACAGCACTTCTATCGCCTCAGCCGTCACATCACAAGGCAGGCCGCTGCTTGTCAACGCCGCATGCAGCCTTTGCAGGTGGTCTTCCAAAAACAGCCCCACTCCCTCTTGATATCGAATGACTTCATAAACATGCTTTTCGTCCATTTTCTTCTCTCTCCGTTTCGGCAAAATTTGTGCCTTCTTGCCGCTGCTCGATAACTGTTTTGCCGATCCTTTATCATGATATCACTTTATCCTGCTACGTGCTCACACTACACATAGGGTGTAGCGGATAATATTCGCTGCTGCATACAAGGCCGGGACAAACCGATGATTGATAACTTATTTTCATGTTTACAGTTTCTTATTTTCTGTGAAAGGACTGAATCAGTTGGTGGTTCTCTTGGTTGTAAAAACTGATTATTCCCATATTGTGTACTTTCTCAAAAGCTTTGTCTGCACATTCTTGCAGCCCTGCTGTCTTCACTTCATCTGTGGTTACAAATACCTTTAATTCGTAGGGTTCATTTTGGGACTGAATCTCAATATGGTCATAACCCATTCCCTCGGGATAAGGTAGATTTGAGGCCAATTGAACGACTTTCGAATTATCCCCGATAAAGATTGTTTGATTTTGCGCTTCATCGGTTTTATTGCCGCAACCCGCAAAAATCACCAGACATATTAATAAACACAAAAATGTCTTAACATATTTTTTCATATTGAACTGCCTTTTCTATTATGATTTATCTCTGCAGTAAAGCGCATCTTTCTCAGCCAAACAGCGTTCTGATAATATGCAACCCCGCAATGGCCGCACCCACCGCGCTGCCCAAGTTGGCCAGGGCGGTTACAATCAATATTTTTGTTATTTTGTTCGTCCAAAATCCCTTCAGCGTGGCAACATCATCATACAATTTTTCAAAGTCCGCCACAACGGGTTTGCGAATATAGGCTTCTGTCAGCCCTGCAAACCACCCAGCCGCCAAAGCGGGACTCAGC
>CALFLU010000013.1 GCA_937880125.1 uncultured Eubacteriaceae bacterium | reverse complement strand
GCAGATAAATTTCTTCTACACCGTCTTTTTTTTCGGAGTCTTTAATCATCCGATAATAGTTATCCAAATCTGTTTTCAACTCTTGCAGAGGACGAATAATCTGCGGATCAATTGCCGCCATGAAAAAGCCGATTCCCCTTCCGCCGCCCACAAGGTTGGGCCCTGTCTTTGCCCCTGACAAGATGGATGCCAACAGCTCAATCATCACAATGATACAGTAGCCCTTGGGTCCTGCCATAGGCAAGAGGGATCCCAATATTTTTCCCGTTGCTTGGTCTTCAAACTCGCGCGGGTCCTGGGTATCTTCACCTTTTTCATTTAATATCCAACCCAAGGGCACATTTTCACCTTTGCGAATGGCCATTTGAATCTTGCCGCCCGCCACCATGGTGGAAGCCATATCCATCATCATGCCCGGTGTGGTATGCCCTGCGGGAAACGCCAAGCTGTTTGGGCTGTTGCCCAACAATTTTTCTGTTCCGCCCGTGGGCGCAACCAAGGACAACGAAGGGGCACATGCAAAACCGATCAAGTTCTGTTCTGCCGCCTTCAATGCAAAATGCCCTGCCACACCAAAGTGATGGCCGCCGATGCCTGTTGCAATGCCCACACCGCTTTTTTTTGCGAGTTCAATGGCTTTATCCATGACAATATCTGCCGTGGCAATGCCCATGCCGTAATCCAAATCAAAATACGCTGAAACCGGAGTTTCGTTAATGAGTCGGATATTCGGGTTTTTGTTAATTTCCCCGCTGGCAATGGCTCTGTCATAAAAGGTCAAACGCGCCACGCCGTGAGAATCCACCCCACGCGCATCCGCAGCATTCAGCGTTTTTGCCCCTCGCCTTGCCAATTCTTCCGAAATGCCGAAAGAGCGCAAAATGGTGTAGGCAACATCATACAGTTCTTTGACACTTACATGAATAGACTGATTCATTTCATCCTCCTGATTTTATTTTAATTTCCTGTCGACAAAAATTATATCGTTTACATTTTCCGTTTTCAAGGAAACATATCCCATGCCATTTGCACCAAAAAGTGCATTTGAACCTTATTTCATGCAGTTTTAGAGTTTTGCAATTAAATAGACACCAAAAAGAGACACTCCGCAGAGCGAGGGTGATTTTTGTCGGAAAAAAAGTCTTAAAGATATCTGAAAAATAGATTGAAAAATGCTATAATGGTGGCAAGTATCAATTTTTTGCCTGTTCGTATCAATCTTTAAATCGGAGAACGTGATGAATACCCAATTTAATGAATTATTGCAAAAAAATCCCCAGGAATCTTCATTAAAACTTGTCTACAAATATTTGTATCGACAAATTATTTCTCTGTCTATGCTGCCCGGCTCAAAGATTAACATTACAAAACTTGCAAACGAATTGGAAGTCAGCCGCACCACCGTCAGAGACGCCATAGCGCTTTTGGCAGACACCACTTTGGTGGAACCCCAGCCCAATCAGGGTTTTTCTGTGAAAAAATTGAATATCAAAGAGATGAGTGAACTTTATGCAACGCGCAAAATCATCGAAGGCGGCGCTGCAAAAATTCTCTGTGAGAAGATTATTCCCGATCAGCTTCACACACTCCACACACAGCTGGCAGCCATGGAGCAAGCGCTTTTTGACAAAGATTATGAACTGTTTGCCGTTTTGGATCGCACCTTTCACCAATCCATCGTCAGCTTTTGCGGTAATCGATTTGTCATTTCCGCCTATGACAGCATTTGTGATTTTATTTTTCGATACATTGCCTACACGGCCTATTTAAATTATGATTACGAACACGGAACCATTCCTTCCACTTCAGTCATGCTCCGCCACCACAAGATGATCGTCAACGCCCTCGAAAACGGCATGAGCGACAATGCCGCCGCCGTCATCGAAAGACATTTTACCGAAGCTGAAAAATCGCTTTTGCAACAAAACTATTATCTGAATATCAACGAATAAAAAAACCGACAGAATTCTCTGTCGGTTTTAGGTCTACACTTCTTTAAATACTTCCCGCGGCGCACTACACACCGGGCACTTATAGTCTTTTGCGGTCTGTTCAAAGGGCACATCGTCTTTGTAGACAAAGCCGCACACCGCGCATTTATACTCTTTTTCCGTACTCGTTGCAACTTTTTCCTCTTGTGCAGGCGGCGCATAGGTCGGCGCATTTTTCGGAACCGTCCCGCGCTTGACTTGTTTGTAATAGGTATAGGTCAACGGCGTTCCTTCTTTAAGCGCAATGGCTTGCACCACTTCGCCCACAAACAGCGTGTGACTCCCCACATCCAGCATATCCGTTACTTTTACACTCAAAACACCCAAAGCTTCGTTTAGGTACGGGTTTTTATTATCGTCTTCGCCGCAGGTAAAATTCTCAAACTTATCCTTGTCTTTTCCGCTGGCAAATCCCATGCGTCCAAAAATTTCTTTATCTGTTTCCTGATCCAAAATGCTGATAGCAAATTTCCCCGCTTCTTTTACCAAGTCATGCGAAAAATTTTTCTTTGACAGCGCAGCCGTTATTTTTACAGGCTCTGAACTCACCTGTATGGCTGTGTTAATGATACACATATTTTTCTTGCCGCCTGTCTCCACACCCAGCGCATAAAGACCATAGGTTAAATTGTTTAGTACTTCTCGCATTTTACGACTCCTTTTTCTGATTTTTTTGGCACTGCGCACACAGTCCTGTAAAAACAACATCATAGGTAATGGCGCAAAAATCCGTCAATGTCATTAATTCTTTTTCCACCGCGTCAATACTGCTCAACTCCAAGTCACAAACCTTCCCGCAATTTCTGCAAGAAATATGCGCATGTTTTTTTGCATTGGGGTCATATCTGTCCGGGGCTGAGCCCATGGGAATTTTACGGATAATTCCCAATTCGTCCATTAAATTCAAATTTCTGTAAATCGTTGCCAAGCTGATATGTGCGTCTTGCAACTTGATTGTTTGATACAGTTCATCTGCCGTGGGATGTGTGCAAGATAACTTAAGCGCCTGTAAAATCATATCACGCTGTCTGGAGTTCTTTATCTGTTTCATGTCATCACCCACTATCTTTAAATTGATTATCATTATTATATCAGATATGTAAAAAATGTAAATAGTATTTTTTTACAGTTTTTCACCTCTTGATTTAAACAGCAAAACAATCGGTGATCCGGTGAATGTAAAAGCTTGGCGCATTCGATTCAGCAAGTATTTTCGATAGGAAGTCACCAACAGTTTTACATCGTTAACAAAGAACGTAAAGGTAGGCGGGCAGCTGCCCGTTTGTGTTCCGTAATATATTTTCAGTTTTCTGGATCCCTTTGAGGGCGGTTGATGTGCCAATAGGGCATCTGCAATAAACTCGTTGAGCAACCCGGTCGATATTTTCTTTTCATATTCTTTAAGTGCCAGTTCTATTTGCGGCATGATTTTTTCTGTGCGGCTCTTTGTAAGGGCGCTGATAAACAGCACGGGCGCATAGTCGATAAAATGAAATCTTCGTTTAATTTCATCGGTCATTTTTTTCATCGTCATGGTTTCTTTTTCGGCAACATCCCATTTATTGACAACAATGATGACTGCCTTGGCACGGTCTTCTATCAATCCCGCAACCTTTAAATCCTGATCGCCTATTTCCTGTGTGGCGTCCAGCATCAATATACATAAATCACTTTGCTCTATTGCCCGCACGCTGCGCACGGCACTGTAATGCTCGACGTTGTCATAAATCTTGCTCTTGCGCCGCAAGCCTGCTGTGTCCACTAAGGTATACTTTTTATCCCCGTACACAAAGTCTGTGTCTATGGCATCTCTCGTTGTTCCGGGAACGTTGGATACAATCACCCTCTCTTGTCCGATCAGACTGTTAATCAACGTACTTTTGCCCACATTGGGTCTGCCTACCACGGCAATGCGGCAAGGGTGCTCTGCGTCGCCTGCCTCAGCGGCCTTATCAAATCTTGACACCACTTCGTCCAGCAACTCGCCAATACCCAGTCCGTGTTCAGCGGAAATGGCAAAGGGCTCTCCTATGCCTAAATTATAAAATTCATATACTAAGTTTTGTTTTTCAATGCCGTCTAATTTGTTTACGGCAAGAATGCAGTGCGCACGGGTCTTGCGAATCATTTCCGCAATCTCAAAGTCATTTGCCGTCAGTCCGCTCTTTGCATCTGCGATCAAAATAATGACATCAGCCGTATCAATGGCCAGTTGTGCCTGCCTGCGCATTGATTTTAACATTTCGTCATCGGTGCGCGGCTCGATACCTCCGGTGTCAATCACCGAAAATTCCTGCCCGAGCCATTCTGCTCTGCCATAAATGCGATCCCTTGTCACACCCGGCGTGTCCTCTACAATAGAGATTCTTCTTTGAACTATTTTATTAAACAGCGTAGACTTGCCTACATTGGGTCTGCCCACAATGGCCACTATCGGTAATGCCATAATTTTATCCTTTCAAAATGCTCTGCAGCAATTTTGCACCGTCCTGGGGCACAATCACCACCGAAACATCTAATTCTTTTTCAATTTCACCAACGGTCTTGTCGTCCAAAAACAATTCCGTTCCGCTTTTCAGCATCGTCGATGACAACAGCAACTTTTCGCCTAACGCCTTTTGCTTGAGTTCTTTTATAATGTCTGCACCCGTAAGCAGCCCGGAAACCGTAATACTCTCGCCAAAAAATGTATTGCGTACAGCATAGACATGAATGTGCATATTAAATTTTTCCTCCGCCTTTTTGCACAATGCTTTCATCGTCTCAAAAATGCTTTGGCCCGTTGCAACGGAAATTGTCTTTTCGTTATAATCTTTTGCCTTTGTTTGCGCAAGCGCTTGGTCAAACTCATACTTCAGTGCGGCAATGAAGCCGACGCCGTTTTCGTATTGCGCAAATTCTTCATAAAACTCATAATCGGGAATGCTTCGCTGTGCTTTGATATAAATCTCGTCAGCGCAAAACACCCATCTCGTTCCGTATTCTTCCAGCATTTTGCGCTGAAATTTTTCGGCTATGTCCAATGTTTCCCTCGCCTTTTCTTTGCTTAAGGCTTCGAGGGGGTGCAAATTTTCTCTGTAACGCGTAAGTCCCACATCCACAATGCTCACGCTGGTAATGCCGGGGCAAAACGCCGCAAGGTCCGTCAGCGTTCGCTCAAGCTCTTTTCCGTCATTGAGTCCGGGACACAGCACAATTTGCACCTGCATATCAATATGATTGTCATAAAAAAACTGTAAGATTTTTAAGATGTCTTCGGCTTTTTTATTGTTCAGCATCTTTTGACGCAATTTTTCGTTGGTCGTATGTACCGAGATATTCATCGGGCTCAACCGCAGCCGTGCAATGCGTTTCAGGTCTTGCTCTTTGGCATTGGTCAGCGTTACATAGTTGCCGTGCAAAAAACACATGCGATAATCGTCGTCCTTAAAATATAAGCTGGGTCGCATATTGGCAGGCAACTGGTCGATGAAGCAAAAAACACATTGATTTTGGCAATTTTTTTCTTCATCCAATGTGCTGCTGGCAAATCCCATTCCCAAAAATTCACCCTGTGGGTTTTTCACAGACACTGTGTAGTCTTTTCCCTTCGCACTGCGCATATCAAGACTGAGGTTTTTTTCGCTCGAATGCACCATATAATCCAACACGTCTTCAATGACATGACCGTTGATGGCAATCAGGTAATCTCCGATTGCAATGCCGTTTTTGTGTGCCGGTGAGCCGGCTTGTATGGTTTCGATTCGATGCATTTTATCCTCTTTAGTTGTTTATTTTTTTATTATATCACACCGCAACAAACAGCTATGTAGCCTGCTTTCGAAAAAAAGCAGTTGCCTGCTTTTTTGCCATCGTTGCTTACTTCAATACTCTGATAACCTTCATGTTGTATTTTTTTCCGAATTTACCCTTGCGGTCCATGGTTTTGATGACCCCGTAGGCAACGGCAATACACACCACACCGCAAGCCAGTGCAATCACGGGGTTTTGCGGTCCTGCCGCACTGATACGCACCCAATAAAACCCAATGATGCTGCCGATAAAAAACATAATCAGCGGAATAATATAGACAATAAGAGAGGCGCGCATCACTGCATCAAAATTTAACTCCACTTCCACCCTGTCTCCCGCCTTGGCACCCGCCGCATTGATGGCGTGTGCAATGACCACTTTTTCTTCCGGATCAATTTGACACGCACCGCATTTTTTGCAGGCTGAGCTTCGGATAATTTCAACAAATGCTCTGTCTTGTCTAACTTCTTTGACAATGCCTTCTTCAATCATCTTTTTCTTCTGCCTTTATCGTTGCAATTTTCAATTCTTCCAATTGATGCGCCCCTGCATAAGCAGGCGCACCGGTCATCACGCAACCGTGGTTTTGATTTTTCGGAAAGGCAATCACGTCTTTGATGTTCTCCGTATCCGCCAGCAGCATACACAGCCTGTCCAGCCCATAAGCCATCCCTGCGTGGGGCGGCGTGCCGTATTTAAAAGCTTCCAATAAAAATCCGAATTGCTCCCAGGCTTCTTCCTTGGAAAAACCCAGCTGTTCAAACACTTTTTCTTGCACCGCCTCTTTGTGAATACGCACGCTGCCACCGCCGAGTTCTACACCGTTGACAACAATATCATAGGCTCTGGCGCGCACCTTTGCGGGGTCTTTGCCCAACAGCTCAACAGAGCTGTCTGTGGGAGAGGTAAAGGGATGGTGCACAGCAAAATATCGTTTCTCTTCTTCATCATATTCAAACATCGGAAAATCGGTCACCCATACAAAGGCAAAACCGCTCCGTTCTATTTCCATCATATCTGCCATATGCAGGCGCAACTGTCCCAGTGCCGTTAAGGCAACTTCGTCCTTATCCGCCACAAAGAGAAGCAAGTCTCCCTCCTCAGCATCCAATGTACTGAGAATGGCCTCTTTTTCCGCGTCCGTAAAAAACTTAGCTATCGGTGAGACAATTCCTTCCTGTGTATAGCGCATCCATGCCAATCCTTTAGCGCCATAGGTTTCCGCCACTTTGACCAATCTGTCCAAATCTCGGCGAATCAGCCTGTCACTGCCGCCCTTTACATTGAGCCCTCGCACACTGCCGCCTTTTTTTACCACGGAGGCAAATACGCCAAAGGCGCTGTCTTTGACAATTAAAGAAACATCCGCAAGCTGCATATCAAAGCGAAGATCGGGCTTATCCGAACCATATCGGCTCATGGCCTCATCATAGGTCATTCTTGCAATGGGCAATGCAACATCGTGGCCTAATATTTCTTTGAAAATCTTTTTTATCAAGCGCTCGTTGACTTCAATGACGTCTTCACCGGTTACAAAAGACATTTCCATATCAATTTGTGTAAATTCGGGCTGTCTGTCTTGTCTCAAATCTTCATCGCGAAAACATTTGACAATCTGAAAATATCTGTCAAAACCGCTGACCATGAGCAGTTGCTTAAAGAGCTGCGGAGATTGCGGCAGCGAAAAAAACTTATTGGGCTGCACACGGCTGGGCACCAAAAAATCGCGGGCTCCCTCCGGGGTGGGTTTGTTGAGAAACGGTGTTTCTATTTCATAAAACCCTTCTTCGTATAAAAATTCTCTGACAATACGCGCCAGCTTGCTGCGCATGATGAGCCGATGCTGCATAGCGGGCTTGCGCAAATCCAAGTAGCGATACTTTAATCTCGTGTTTTCGTTTGTTTTATCCGAATCATCCACATAAATGGGCGGCGTTTTGGACTCGTTGAGAATAACGATTTCTTCTGCGCGCACCTCAATGGTGCCTGTTTTCAGCTTTTCGTTTACCGTCTCTTGGTCTCTGAGCACAATATCGCCTTTAATTTGCACCAGATATTCATTTTTGATTTTCGACACAATGTCAATGAGCTTTGGGCTGACCTCGGCATCAATGGCAATTTGCATAATGCCGCTGATGTCTCTGAGTTCCAAAAACACCAACTGACCCAAGCTTCTTTTTTTATTGACCCATCCCGCCAAAACAACCTTTTGACCGATGTGGCTTTCGTTTGGTTCCGCGCATAAATTGGTTCTGTATTGGTTTTTCATGCTTTTTTTACCCCCGCCTTATAATCCGCAACAAATTGTTCCGTTGTTTTTATACTGACACGGCACTGCTCACCCGTTTGCATATTTTTTATTTCGGCAGTGCCTGCATTTATTTCTTCGTCACCCAAAATCAACACATTTTCAGCCCCCAACTTGTCGGCATACTTCATTTGTGATTTTAGGCTGCGCTGCATAAAATCTTTTTCCGCACAAATGCCCTGGGCGCGCAGCTGTTCAACCATTTCCTGCGCCTTTTTTTCGGCTTGACGCCCCATGGAGGCAATATAGATTTGCAACGCTGCTTTTTTTGCCGGCAGCTTGTCTCCCACCAGCATCAACAATCTTTCCAACCCCATGCCAAAGCCAATGCCCGGCGTTTTGGGGCCACCAATGAGCTCACTGAGTCCATCATACCTGCCGCCGCCGCATATCGTGCCCTGTGCGCCGATGTCTTCGGTTACAAATTCAAAGGCTGTTTTTTCATAATAATCCAGCCCCCTCACAATACGAGGATTAATTTCATAGGCAACTTGCATCAACTGCAGATTTTCTTTTACTTCGGCAAAGTGCTCTTCGCATTCTTCGCACAGATAATCCACCATGTAGGGTGCTTCCTGCAGCGCCGCTTGGCAGGTTTCTTCTTTGCAATCCAAAACACGCATGGGATTTTTTTCATATCTTTTTTGACAATCTTCACAAAGCACATCCAGTTTTGTTGCCAAAAAGGTTTTTAGTGTATGATAATAGGCCTCTCGACATTTGCCGCAGCCCACAGAATTGATATACAGTTTAATATTTTCAATTTTTAATTGCTTAAACAACCGCGCTGCCAAGGCAATGACCTCAGCATCAATGCCCGCGGATTTTGTGCCCAATACTTCAATGCCAAACTGATGAAACTGACGATATCTCCCCTTTTGCGGACGCTCTGCTCTAAAGCACGGTGTCAAATAATATAATTTCACCGGTTGCGGCAGCGTATAGAGTTTATTTTCGCCATAGGCACGCACCACGGCGGCGGTGCCTTCTGGTTTGAGCGAAAAACTTTCTTTGTCACGGTGCTCAAAGGTATACATCTCCTTTTGCACAATATCCGTCTCTTGCCCAACGCCGCGCACAAACAATTCTGTTTTTTCAAACATTGGTGTGCGAATCTCTTCATAGCGATAAAGAGAACACAAGCAGCGAATCTCTTCTTCCAAATAAACCCATTTATAACTTTCTTCGGGCAAAATGTCCCGCGTTCCTTTTGGCGCTGTAATTGCCATGTTTTCCTCCGAATCTACCCTTTTTCATCAAAACTGCCCCCGACGCATGCGTCAGGGGCAGAAAGCTTCCACGGTACCACCCTGATTGATTTTTCAATCATCTTTTATACTAACGCTATAGTGCGTGGGCACCTACTGGTTTCGGCACCCAGGGCTAAACAGTGTTTTTCCTGCCTGCCTGCAAGATATTTTCACCAACCATATCCTCTCTGCATACACAACAAAGCAGTACTTTTCTTTATCATTGCCCTATACAAATATATTAGATTATTATATTTCTTTTGCTCGGCAAAGTCAACTTTTTTCCCTTAATTCAGGGGTTGTTGTTTGATAAATGTCCCTGTGCGCAGTTGTGCAAAGGCATCATCCAACTCTTCACGCGTGTTCATCACAATCGGCCCGCCCCATGCAATGCCCTCTTTGAGAGGCGTTGCAGCAAAAACCGCAAACCGAAGCGGCTCATCTTTGATGGCCTGCACTTCAATGGCTTCACCGTCCGCAAGCAGCAGCGCCGATTTTTCGCCGTATTGTTTTCCGTCAACAATGCCTTGTCCTTCCAAGAAAAAGACAAACACCGTCTTGTCTTTTTCGACAGGCATCTGAAAGACTTTATTTTGTTCCAACTCCACATCCAGTATCGTCGCTTGAATATGGTGCGACTTTACCCCTTGTTTTCCGTTATAAGCACCCGACAAAATATGCACCCTATAGCCATCTTCGTCTACTGTTACAATATCTTGCGGATGAATATCAAAATATTTGGGCGTCGTCATTTTTTCGCTTTGCGGCAAGTTGAGCCACAGCTGAAAGCCCAGCATGCGATTAGAGGCTTTGGGCATCTCCTGGTGCATAATGCCGCTGCCTGCCGTCATCCATTGGCTTGCCCCCGCCCCAATGGTGCCTTGATTTCCCAAACTGTCTTCATGTTCAATCTCCCCCGACACCAAATAGGTAATGGTTTCAATGCCTCTATGGGGATGCATGGGAAAACCTGCCACATAATCGTTGGGATTATATGAATCAAAGGAATCCAGCATCAAAAACGGATCAAACGCTTCCACATTGGCAATGCCCAGTACGCGCTGCAGGTGCACACCCGCACCATCCACTGCCGCTTTGCCGGTAACGACTTGTTTTACTTTTCTGTATTGCATGTTTTGTTCTCCTTCACACTGTGCAATTTTTATTCAACCCCTGGCCTTTTTGCAAAACAGACTCACTGCGCCGTTGGTAAGCAGTTTCTTTTGCTGCCGAGGTTTCTATATCATTTTACTAAAAAAAGATTCTTTATTCAATTGTCTCGTAGGCTTTTGCCTTTTTATCAATCACCTCACAGATACGCTGCATGTAAAGATCCATATCATAATATCCGTCAATGCGTTTGATTTTGCCTGTTGTCGTGTCACGAATTTTCCCCACCGCTCCCGCACCCAACCCGATAATTCCCATGCGGTCTGAAATAACAGAAATGTTGTAGATGCTTTCCTTGTCTTTTTTACAAAATCCGGTGTTTTCGCCTCCTGAGACATTGTGCTTTTGTCGATATAAATAATAGGGTGCGTAGCCTTTCTTTGCCAATTGCACATAGGCGTCATCAAATCCCGCCAAACGCTCCTGTGCACTTTCGGTTTTGTGATCAAAGTCTTGTGCCTTTCGCTTATAACTCAAGGTGTGAAGTGTAATGTTGTCCGGCTCCAGTGCCGCCACTTCTTGCAAAGAAGCATAAAACATCTCTTCACTTTCCCCTTCAAGCCCATAAATTAAGTCTACGTTAATATTGAAAGGATACTTTTTTGCCTTTGCAAAGGCGGATAAAAATTCTTCCTTCGTCAAATTTCTTCCCATTGCCTTCAGCGTTGTATTATGCATACTCTGCGCATTGATACAAATACGCCCGATGCCCCCTGCTTGCATGGCAGACAATTTTTCTTCGGTAATGCAATCTGCCCTGCCCGCCTCAAAGGTGGCCTCGCGCAGACGGCTGACATCAAAATGCGCTCGGATTTGCGCCAGCAATGCCTCTATCATTGTCGCATCAAAAATTGACGGTGTGCCCCCACCCACATACAACGAGTCAATCACTGTCCTTTTTTTTGAAAAATATTCTCCCATTGCGCGAATTTCTTGCATCAACGCTTGATAATATTGCTCAATGTATGCTGTGTCGTTGCTCTCTTTTGAAATAAAAGAACAATATCCGCATCGGTGCGGACAGATGGGCACATGCACATACAGCGCCATTGCATCTTTTGCCGCCCCTTGCAGGCAGACGTTTTCCTTTTCTGCCAGCGCCAGACAAAGTTGAGCCTTGACTTTGCTCACATACCGTTCATCGGTATATTCCTTTTCTGTCTCTTCATTGCTTTTGCCCTCTTGCAGCCACTTGGACGCAATTTTCACAGGCCTCACCCCTGTGAGAATCCCCCAATTCAGTCTGCGCCCATAGGCTTTGGAAATAACTTCGTAGACGGCTTGCTCGGTTTGGATATGCCACCGCAACGCATTGGGCGAAAAGAGTTTCTCTGTCCTTAGGCATACAGATTCATTTTGAAGGCGCACAGTAAGGCCATCTTTCTCGTAATCAACAAAAATCGCCAAATCATGTCTTTGGGTTTCTCCTTGCACATAGGTTGCCGAAAGAAAAAAAGCATTAATAACATTTTTGATTTGGCGCTCAAATTTTGGTTCGGATAAGCGCAGAAAAATTTTCATCGTTCGAGACGAACCACCGCGTTATACATTTTTTCATGCCCGATTGTTGTTTTGTTTCCGTGACCAGGATACACAATGGTTTCCTCCGGCAGCTGATAGAGCTTTTCTTGTATGGAATGAACAATTTCCTTATAGTTTCCTCCGGGAAAATCCGTTCTGCCGATGGTCCCGTAAAACAACGTATCTCCGCTGAACAAATGCCCCGGTGTATAGAGACAAATGCCACCCTTTGTGTGCCCCGGTGTATGAATGACGCTAAATCGCAAGTTGCCCACTTCCAACTCATCTCCATCGCTGAGCGTGCCGTCTTCTTTGCAGGATTCATGTTTGACACCAAAAACCACCGCACCGTTAAACAGCGAATTTTGCAAACATTTTCGCTCTTTTTCATGGATATATACTTTTGCTTGCGTGTAGTCTTTTATTTGCTTTGTAGCCAAAATATGGTCGTGATGACCATGGGTGCAAACAATATATTTTATCTTATATCCGCTGTGTTCAATCATCTTTTGAATGCTTTCAAAGTTTCCGCCCGGATCCACTATCATCGCTTCCTTCGTTTCTTCGCAACCCGCAAGATAGCAATTTGTCATATAATCCGAAACCGTTACACTCGCTACATACATCTTATTTCTCCTTATTTTTCACAAATTCATTACTGTCCAGTACAATGGTGACAGGTCCGTCGTTGACAATTAAAACTTCCATATCTGCAGCAAACACGCCCTGCGCAACATTTATTTCTTCTTTACGAAGCAAACCGATAAATTCCTCATAAAGCTGATTGGCCACAAAAGGTTGTGCGGCACGAACAAAAGAAGGTCGATTGCCTTTTTTGCAATCCGCCAACAGCGTAAACTGCGAAATGACCAAAATGCTCCCCCCAACGTCTTTGACCGAAAGATTCATCTTGCCTTCTTCGTCTTCAAAAATGCGCATATTGGCTATTTTTTTTGCCAAAAAGGCGACATCTTCCATGTCGTCCCCTTCTTTAACACCCAGCAGAATCGTTAAACCTTTTCCAATTTTTCCTACCTCTTTGCCCGCTGTCTTCACATGTGAAGACGAAACGCGTTGAATGACCGTAACCACTGTTGCTCCTTACAGACGTGTTATTTTGTTGACGTTTTTCAAATTTCTTATTTTCGAAATGATATCGTTTAATTCCTTTTTGCTTTTGACTTCAAGCACCACATCATACAGCGCCCGATTGTGTTCCACGCTTTTGGCATTGAGTGATTGCACATAAATTTTTTCATCGGAAAAAATTCTTGCCAAATCGCTCAAAGCACCCGAGTCATCCATAGATCGGAAGAGCACACGTCTGAACTCCAGTCA
>CALFLU010000012.1 GCA_937880125.1 uncultured Eubacteriaceae bacterium | reverse complement strand
GGGATAGATGATGTGGGTGTGGGGGTCTTGTTTGGTCTGGAACGTTTTCGCTATGAGTTTGTGGGACTGCTCATGCATGCAGAGCATTTGGAAGCTGTGTATGGCGTGGGACCGCACACCATCAGCGTACCGCGCATTCGCCACGCCGATGACATTGATGCAGACTCGTTTGTCAACGGCATAGACGACGATACCTTTGCCAAAATTGTGGCATGTATTCGCGTGGCGGTGCCCTATACGGGCATGATTGTATCCACGCGCGAGAGTCAGGCGTGCAGAGAACGTGTGTTGCATTTGGGAATTTCGCAAATCAGCGGCGGTTCGCGCACCAGCGTAGGCGGATATGTGGAACCTGAGGACGAGGAAGAAAAAACAGAGCAATTTGACGTGAGTGACACGCGAACATTGGATGATGTGGTGAAGTGGCTGATGGAAATGGGCTATATTCCCAGTTTTTGCACCGCGTGCTACAGAGAGGGCAGGACGGGGGATCGCTTTATGAGTCTTTGTAAAAGCGGACAGATTCAAAACTGCTGTCACCCCAATGCGTTGATGACACTGAAAGAATATTTGGAAGATTATGCAAGCGAAGAGACGAAAAAAATCGGTGAAAAGCTCATTGAAAAAGAAGTGAAAAATGTAGCCAGTGAAAAGGTGCGAACCATCGCAAAGAAAAACCTCGAAGACATTGCTCATGGAAAGCGCGATTTCAGGTTTTAGAAAGGAAGAAAAAATGAGTTTGAACAACACACCCGCATCTGAAAGAGTACATATTGGCATATTCGGCAACCGAAACGCAGGCAAATCCAGTATCATCAATGCGGTGACGGGACAGGACTTGGCCATTGTATCCGATGTCAAAGGCACCACGACTGATCCGGTTTATAAAGCCATGGAGCTGCTGCCTTTGGGGCCGGTGGTGATTATCGACACTCCGGGGTTGGACGATGATGGCGCACTGGGAGCAATGCGCATCAAAAAAGCGCACCAGGTTTTGAATAAAACCGATATTGCGGTGCTGGTTGTAGACGCAACGAAAGGTATCGACAAAGGTGAAAGAGAGCTTATAGAGCGAATCGAGAGAAAAAATATACCTTACGTTGTCGTATACAATAAAACGGACCTGACAGAGTCATTGCCGATATTAAAAGAAAATGAAATTGCTGTCAGCGCAAAAACCTCACACAATATCAATGCATTAAAAGAATTATTGACTCGCCAGCTGCCCGAACAGGAAAAACAAAGTCCCTTGGTGTCGGATTTGCTTACGGAAGGCGATATGGCGGTGTTGGTCATTCCCATTGACAAGTCAGCGCCGAAGGGGCGGTTGATCTTGCCACAGCAACAGACGATTCGAGATATTTTACAGGCAGATGCCGTTGCGGTGATGACAAAAGAAACCAAACTGGCTCACACGCTGAACAGTCTCGGCACGAAGCCTAAAATCGTCATTACGGACAGTCAAATTTTTCCGTTTGTTGCAAGCATTACGCCGGCGGATATTTTGCTCACATCGTTTTCGATTTTGTTTGCGCGCTATAAAGGCAGTCTTGCCGATGTTGTGCAAGGTGCCAGGGCTGTCGAAAAATTGAAAGACGGCGACAAAATACTCATTTCGGAAGGCTGCAGCCATCATCGCCAGTGCGAAGATATCGGCACGGTGAAGCTGCCCCGTTGGATTGCAGATTATACAGGAAAAAAACCGGAGATGGATTTTACCAGCGGAACAGAGTTTCCTGATGATTTGAGCAGGTACAGACTGGTGGTTCATTGCGGCGGGTGCATGCTCAACGAGCGCGAAATGAAATATCGGCTGGGGTGTGCAAAGGATCAAAATGTGC
This sequence comes from uncultured Eubacteriaceae bacterium, assembly GCA_937880125.1. GTDB lineage: Bacteria > Bacillota > Clostridia > Eubacteriales > UBA1433 > UBA1433. The sequence goes on along the minus strand of CALFLU010000012.1, from coordinate 3,254 downwards.
CCATGACCAACTATGGAATCTTGATTGCCTACATGAACGGCATTCTAAAGCGAAGCGTACAGCCCTTTGAAGAAATTTACAAATTATTGGAAGAATAAACATAACGCAGACAAAGCCCTCTCTTTAGCCATATTCATAAAGAGAGGGCTTTTTTTATGAAAATGCAGTCGTGATTTTCGTAAAATTCAGGTATAATCATTGGATAAACGACGTGAAAAGCGAGCTTGTATTGATGAAACAAAGAATGCACCACTTTAATCAAAGTCTTCAGGCGGATCGCGATTTTTCGCTGCTGCTCTTGGCGGGGATCTTTATCGGCATCGCCAGCGGAATCAATGTAACGATATTCAATAATTTTTTGAACGACACCTATCACTTAACGGCGCAGGCGAGGGGGATTGTTGAATTTCCGCGGGAGCTGCCCGGTGTGTTTATCGTCGTAGTCATCGGACTGCTTGCCACGCTTGGCAATGTGCGCATCGCGGCAATCGGCATGCTGGCAGCGGCGATGGGCATGATTGGTCTGGGGCTGTTTTCACCCAGCTTTGCATTGATGATGGCGTGGATGATGGTGTTTAGTTTGGGTACGCATATTTTGCTGCCCATGATTCCCGTTATCGGTATGGGACTGTCACAGCGCGGACAATATGGCGCGCGTCTGGGTCGTTATGGCGCGTATAATCTATCCGCGACGATTTTTGGATATGCGGTTGTGTGGCTGGGATTTAAATATCTGCATCTGACCTATCAGGGCGCCTTTGTCATCGGTGCCGTGTTTTTTGTGTTGGCGGCCTTTGCGTTTAAAAATATCCGTATGCAAAAATCCGAATCAAAAAAACCGAAATTTGTTTTTCGAAAAGAATATAAATTATATTACGCCCTGAGCGTGGTCAACGGCGCGCGAAAGCAAGTTTTTTTGACCTTTGCACCTTGGGTGCTCGTGCAGTTTTTTCATGTAGACCCGCCTGTTTTTGCCGTTTTGGGTGTGGTTATTGCTTTAGTCAGCATTGTAACGCGCACCTTTGTAGGCAGGGCAATCGACTATAAAGGAGAAAAGTTTATTCTCACCATAGAGGCCAGCGTCCTCATCGCCGTTTGTATGGGATATGCCTTTGCCTCCAAGCTGTTTGCGCCCGCCATGGCGCTGATTGTCACTGCCGTGTGCTATGTGATTGACAATTCCATGAGTGTGGTGGAAATGGCGCGCTCCACCTATTTTCGAAAAATTGCGCTTTCTGCTGATGATGTGGCGCCCACCCTGGCGGCAGGAACCAGCTTTGACCATGTTGTGGCAATGACGATTCCGTTTTTTGGCGGATTGCTGTGGATGAAGTTCGGATACGAATATGTCTTTCTTGCCGCCGCGGCAATCGGTTTGCTAAACTTAATTCTCGCACGTCGGGTCATAACACGAAGCCCCCACGGATGATGTGGTTTGTGCGTGTAAGTGAAGCATTTGACGTGAAAACATAATTAAAAAGAGTTAAAGATGAGCAGAATCGATTATTTGTTTGCGGAGCAAAAACATGCGTTATTTCATTCGGTTTTATCATGACGGATTTGATTCGTATAAAAGGGGCAGCCATATGACTGCCCCTTTGTTTAAAACCATTTACGTTTTTTGAAATACCAAATAATGGAAACAGAAAAAATCAAGCTGACGGCGATGATAATCGGATAGGCATAGCGAAAACGAAATTCAGGCATCATCAAATTCATACCATACCAACCCACCAAAAGCGTCAGTGGCGCGAAAATGACGGTAACCACGGTAAAAAGCTGCATAATTTTGTTGGCGCGCATGTCCACTTCCATTTGATAGGCTTCGCGCACTTCACTTGCAAAGGCAAGTAAACGAACCGTGTTGTCGGTAAGACGCTCTATTCTGCCTGCCAGAATGCGAAAATATTTCAGCGCAGCGGTATCAAAAAAGTGATTTTCATTCCAATTTAAATTTTCGATGATGTTGGCAAATTGTTCGTAGTATTGTTTTGTGACACGCACGACGCGAGAGACGGCAATAACGCTTTGCGAATAATTGACATGCAAATATTCGTTGGATAATATTTCATCTTCCATTGCCGAAAGGCGGTCTTCTATTTTTTCCAATTCCCCCAAATCATCATTGAGCTGTGAATTAAAAAATAAATACAAAATTTTACCGAAGGATACAGAGGTGTTTGCCTCGATAAGATGATCCAAAAATGCGGTGATTGCGGCAGTGTCTTCGCTGACGAAATGCAGCGATTTTTCTTGCAGAAAAATATGAACAACCCTGCAGGCAGACGAAGATAAGAAGTCATGCAAAGGCAGACAAATGATGTCTAAATCAACATGAGATTCAAAGCGCGGTGTGGTGTTGGCGAGCGTTGAAGTAAAAATATTGTCAGCAATGGGCTCGTCGGCAATCAACGGAGGCTTGTCGGCAGCGCTAACAGAAATGTAGTGTCGCCCACGTTGCGGTTTAACGGTCTGGGAGGAGTCGCTTAAAAATTTGAGTTTGTTGGATTCAATAACATAAATCATATTGGCCTCACAGTAGAGAAGTGTTGAAAATATTTTACCATATTTTCGGTGTTTTGCGTGAAATGACGATAAAAAGGATATTGACAAAAAAGACAAAAATGATATAGTATTATTAGCACTCTAATGTATTGAGTGCTAATTCTTAATTACAGGGAGACAAGCAATGGCAAAAAAACAATTTAAAACAGAATCAAAACGACTATTGGATTTAATGATCCATTCGATTTATACCCATAAAGAAATATTTTTGCGGGAACTGATTTCCAATGCCAGTGACGCAATCGATAAAATTTATTATAAAGCGTTGACGGATGAAAACATCACGTTTCGCAAAGAAGATTATTACATTAAAATTACGGCGGACAAAGAAAAGCGTACATTGACGATAGAAGACACGGGCATCGGCATGACAAAAGCGGAGCTGGAAGACAACCTGGGCGTCATTGCCAAGAGCGGGTCCTTGGACTTTAAACAGGCAAATGAGGCGGAAGAAGACTACAACATCATCGGACAATTCGGCGTCGGGTTTTATTCGGCGTTTATGGTTTCCAAAAAAGTAACGGTGGTTACCAAAGCGCTGGACAGTGACGAGGCGTATAAGTGGGAATCAAAAGGAGCGGACGGCTACACCGTTGTGCCTGCTGAAAAGGAAAGCGTGGGCACACAGATTGTTTTGGAAATGAAAGACAACACGGAAGAAGAAAACTACGACGAGTTTTTGGAAGAAT
>CALFLU010000011.1 GCA_937880125.1 uncultured Eubacteriaceae bacterium | reverse complement strand
GGCTTGCGCTGATTACAGGCAACAAAATGGGCAATGATGCTCGTTGGAACAGTGAAAAACTGGAAGCCAACAGAAACTTTATGAATAAACTCTATAATGCAGCGAAGTTTATTCTCATGAACACGGACGACTATGTGCCGTGTACCTATGAAGATGTAAAAGACCGACTCACATTGGCGGATCGGTGGATTATCAGCAAAATGAATCGACTGGCGTTAGAGATTGATGCCAATATGGAAAAATATGAATTTGGTATTGCTGCCGAGAAGTTGTATGATTTTTCGTGGAATACCTTTTGCGATTGGTATATTGAACTTTCCAAAACGGCGCTTTACAACAAGGCGGATGAAAGCCAAAAACAAGGGGCGCAGTATACGCTGCTCTATGTGTTTTCTGAAATTATGAAGCTGTTGCACCCGTTTATTCCGTTTGTGACGGAGGAGCTTTTCTTGGCTTTGAACAAAAATGAGACAACGATTATGACGCAGCTATGGACAGAGGGAGAAGCGCAAAAAATTGATGAAGGGTGCGAGGGAGACATGGATATGATTGTGGAGGCGGTTCGCGCCATTCGCAACGCACGAAGCAACATGAATATTGTGCCGTCCAAAAAAAGCGATGTTTATTTGCAAGCCGAAGACAAGCAAGTATTTGACCTCATTACCCGCTGTGAAAACTATTTTGCGGCACTGTGTTCGGTAAAATCGATATTACCTCAAGCAACAGAGACGGATAATTGCATCAGCGCAGTGTTTGGTCGCGGCAGTTTTGCCATTCCGTTGGATGATTTGATAGACAAAGAAAAAGAACAATCGCGTCTGGAGAAAGAAAAAGAGCGACTGACAGCGGAAGTGGCTTTGACGGAGAAAAAATTAAACAATCCGGGCTTTGTAAACAAGGCGCCCGCAGAGGTTGTGGCGAGTGAAAGGGAGAAACAAAAAAAATACAGTGCCATGTTGGCTGAGGTAGAAGACAAGCTGTCAAAACTCGGATAAAAACATTGACACAAACTCAAGATGTTGATATAATCTTAGCGCTGGAACGAGGGGTACCGAAGTGGTCATAACGGGGCGGTCTTGAAAACCGTTAGGGTGAAAGCCCACGTGGGTTCGAATCCCACCTCCTCGGCCATCAACTGAATAAAACCAAAAAATCGGAGAAGTACTCAAGTTGGCCGAAGAGGCGCCCCTGCTAAGGGTGTAGGTCGGGAAACCGGCGCGAGAGTTCGAATCTCTCCTTCTCCGCCATTCGTATCCAAAAGACCGTCAGGTCTGTTTTGACAGGGTTAGCAATAGCCCTGTTTTTTTTGTTTGCTTTATCGGTATTCAGTAAGAACTCTTTTATAAACATTGATTGTGCTGAGTTTTGTTTCATCAGATTTGAACCTTTAAGATTTTTTTACACAGCGGTGCGGACGTGTGATGTGGACGATGTTCGAAAAAAAACGACCCCTACCTCGTAGCGAGGAGGGGGTCGTGGTCATTGTGCATTATTTCGGGCGGCTTTGCGCTTTAGCCCGTTGCTCTTTGTTGAGGATTTTTTTTCGCATGCGAATATTTTTCGGCGTGATTTCCACCAATTCGTCCTCGGCAATAAATTCAAGCATTTGTTCAAGGCTGAGCCGTACGGGAGGGGTGAGCTTGATGGCATCGTCGCTGCCCGCCGCGCGAATATTGGTGACGTGTTTTTTGCGGCACACATTGGAGAGCAAATCTTCGGTTTTGGCATTTTCGCCTACAATCATGCCTTCATAGACCTCAATGCCCGCATCGACAAAGAGCCTGCCGCGTTCTTGGGCATTGTTGAGTCCGTAGGCAGTGGTGGTGCCGGTTTCGTAGGCTATAATGGAGCCGCGGGGGCGTTCGGCAATATCGCCTTTGTAGTCAGCATAGCCGTCATAGATGTGGTTCATAATACCGTTGCCCTTGGTGTCGGTGAGAAACTCGCCTCTAAATCCGATTAAACCGCGTGAGGGGATGGAAAACTCTAAACGCACAGTGCCCTGGCCGTTGTTGTGCATATCGAGCATCTCGCCTTTGCGCAACCCGGTTTTTTCCATGGCAACGCCGATATATTCTTCGGGAACATCGATGAGCAGACGCTCCATAGGCTCTTTGAGTTGCCCGTTTTCGGTTTTAAAAATAACTCTCGGTCGTGATACGCTAAACTCATAACCTTCTCTGCGCATGGTTTCGATGAGGATTGACAAATGCAACTCGCCGCGCCCTGAGACTTTAAACATTTCGGTTGAATCGGTTTCTTCGACGCGCATGCTGACATTGGTTTTTACTTCGCGAAACAATCGTTCTCTCAAATTGCGTGAAGTGACATATTTGCCCTCACGCCCTGCAAAGGGGCTGTTGTTTACAAGAAACATCATGGAAATGGTGGGTTCGTCAATTTGCGTAAAATGCAGTGCTTCGGGGTATTGACTGTCGCAGAGTGTTTCGCCGATATTAATTTCGTCAATGCCCGAAATGGCAATGATGTCGCCGGCTGCAGCGTGTTCTGTCTCTACGCGTTTTAAGCCTTCAAAGACGTAAATCTGGCTGATTTTAACATTGACGGCTTCGGCGTTTTCGCGGCACAAGGCTACGCGTTGGTTTTTGACAATTTCACCGCGCTCAATGCGGCCAATGCCGATTCTGCCGACATAGTCATTGTAGTCGATGTTGGATATCAGCATTTGAAAAGGAGAAGTGCTGTCTCCCTTGGGTGCGGGGATGTGATCGATAATGGTCTGCAGCAACGCAAAAACAGAAGTGCTTTCCTGTGATAAGTCTAAGGTGGCATAACCTTGGCGTGCGGAGGCATAGACAATGGGGAAATCCAACTGTTCATCGGAGCAGTTTAAATCGATGAACAAATCCAAAATTTCATCTTTTACCTCGTCGATGCGGCGCTCTTGGCGGTCGACTTTATTAATGACAACAATAATTTTTTTATTGGACAGCATGGCCTTGTGCAACACAAATTTTGTTTGCGGCATAACGCCTTCATAGGCATCAACAAGCAAAAGCACGCCGTCTACCATACCTAAAACGCGCTCTACTTCGCCGCCAAAGTCGGCATGACCCGGGGTGTCGACAATGTTGATTTTGACATTGTTATATCTGACGGATGTGTTTTTTGCCAAAATAGTAATGCCGCGCTCACGCTCTAAATCATAGGAGTCCATGACGCGCTCAACGACCTGCTGGTTTTCTCTATATGAGCTGCATTGTTGCAACATTTGGTCGACCAAGGTGGTTTTGCCGTGGTCGACATGTGCAATAATGGCAATATTTCGAATATCTTCTCGGTTTTGTATCATATTTATAACCTCTGTATGGAAAAGTTTCCTTTAGCATGATAAGCCTCTTTGACTTTGTTTGCAAGGAATTTCTTATAGATAGGGCAAAAAAGCGCTTTGCAGAAAAAAAAGCGTTAAGAAGTAAATTTCAAATTGATTTTTTACTTCGTTGTGCTATAATAAAAAAACAGTGCGCCGTTAGCTCAGCTGGATAGAGCGTTCGGCTACGAACCGAAAGGTCAGGGGTTCGAATCCCTTACGGCGCACCATATACGAAATACGACTGGATTAAAAATTATTGAACTTTAGAAAAGCAGGTACACAGTTAGGTACACACTTTTCTTTTTTTATTGCCCCAAAAGCATAAAATATCTTGCCGATATATTTTGCATTAAAAAATATTTCATTAATATAAAATCGTTAAAGTCCGGGCGTCGGGCTTTTTTTATGAGAATTTGCCTGTTATAATAGAAGATATCTTAAGCATTTATTAATTTTATTCAGATACTGAAAATAAGGGAGCCATGCTGCTGCGGGGGGAAACGTTGAAGAAAGAAAAGGAGCGTACAGACAAAAAAATTATTCAAAATGTGGCCGCTCAAAAAAGACACCAGGGCGCTGCATTGCTCAGAAAGTCCCATACAATCAACAACGCCATTCGACTGAGGCTGGTGATGGACGGTGCCATTGTGGGGATTGTTGCGGGATTTGTTGCATTGGCTTATCGGTTTATTCTCTCGAAGTTGGAAGTGTTCAGAAATGTCATGCTGATGCAAAGAGAACCTTGGGTTTGGGTGGTGTGGATTGTGATGTTGGCAGTGATGGGCTGGATTTGCGCGATGTTGCTGCGCTGGGCGCCGTTAAGTGGCGGATCGGGGATTCCTCAGGTGCAAGGAGAAATTTTCGGATATTTTAAAATGCGTCCCTGGCGCGTGTTGATGTCGAAATTTTTTGGCGGTGGTCTTGCAAATTTTGCGGGTCTGTCTCTGGGCAGGGAAGGCCCCTCGATACAAATCGGCGCTTGTTGCGGAAAAATTGTCAGCCAAAGGTTGAAACGGGGAATACGGGAAGAAAAGCTGCTCCTCGCGGCAGGCTCGGCAGCGGGACTGGCCGCAGCGTTTGGCGCGCCCATAGCGGGTACGATATTTGTTTTGGAAGAGGTGCACAAGCAATTTAATCCACTGGCCATGGTGCCCAGCATGGTTGCGGCGATGGTTGCTGACTTTATCGGGAAAAACATATTCGGATTGGAACCCATTTTTGCTTTTGCAAAAAGGGCGACTCACGCATTGCCCTTGCAGCACTATTATTTGATTTTGATTTTGGGTATCGTTGCAGGACTGTTTGGTGTGTTGTTTCATAAAGGGTTGCTGAAATTTCAAGATATCTATAAAATACCCAAAAAGTTTCACCCGTTGATTGCTTTTTTAGGAGCGGGGGGAGGTGCGGCACTGTTGCCCGGGATTTTGGGTGGCGGACAAGGTATTTTGGAGTTTTTGGCGACGATTCATGCGCCATTTTATTTTCTGCTTCTCATATTGGCAGGCAAACTTGTTTTTACATGGTTTTGCTATGGTTCAGGGGTGCAGGGCGGGATTTTCTTGCCGATATTGGCAATGGGCGGCGTATTGGGGCTGATTTTTGCCCAGGCCATTGGCGCAGCGGGGATATTGCCGCTGATTTATAAAACGCACTTTGCGATTATTGCCATGGCGGGTGTGCTCTCGGCCGTGGTGCGCAGCCCGATATTGGCTATTATTTTAATGACGGAAATGACAGGCTCTTTTATGAATGTTTTGCCGATCGGC
>CALFLU010000010.1 GCA_937880125.1 uncultured Eubacteriaceae bacterium | reverse complement strand
GATACGGGGGGCAAAGTCAGAAAAATATTGAAGACGGAGGCGAAGGAAAATGTCAGTGAGTGTAAACAGAAAAGGAAATCCGGATGGGACGAGTGATTACACGATTCCCGTTTCAGGCGAAGATTTTTATTGGGCAAATTGGTATCCCGCCAGCAAGGAGTTGGGCGTAAAGATATTCTATGATGGCAGTCGATTTACAAAGGATCAGGTACCTGAGGTGTTACGGGAATTGGAGTTGTTAAAGGGTTGGGCGAAGGCGAATTTGACGGGCTATGATTTGGAATACATGGTCGGCCGAACGGAAAGTTTGCAGCAGAAAATTCCGGACGCTTTCGACAAAGATGATACAATTTTGTATATCTATTGAGGTGAGATACGGGGGGCAAAGTCAGAAAAATATTGAAGGCGGAGGTGAAAAATAATGTCAGTAAGTGTGAACAGAAAAGGAAATCCGGATGGAACGAGTGATTACACAATTCCCGTTTCAGGAGAAAAATTTTATGTGGCCAACTGGTATCCCGCCAGTAAGGAGTTGGGCGTGAAAATATTCTATGATGGCGGGCAATTTACAAAGGATCAGGTGCCTGAGGTGTTATGGGAATTGGAGTTGTTAAAGGGTTGGGCGAAGGCAAATTTGACGGGCTATGATTTGGAATACATGGTCGGCCGAACGGAAACTTTGCAACAGAAAATTCCGGACGCTTTCGACAAAGACGATACGATTTTGTATATCTATTGAGGGGAGATACGGGGGGCAAAGTCAGAAAAATATTGAAGACGGAGGCGAAGGAAAATGTCAATCAGTGTGAACAGAGAAGAGGGACCTGATGGGGATATTGATTATACGATTCCCATTGCAACGGGACCGTTTTATCAGGAGGTTTGGTATCCTGTCAGCAAAGCATTAGGGGTCAGATTGTTTTTAGAAAACGGATATTTTACGAAGGAGCAAGTTCCTCAAGTGATGCGTGAGTTGGATTTATTATATGATTGGGCGAAGAAGTATTTGAAAGGCCGCGATTTGGAATATATGACGAGCAGGATTGAGAATTTGAAGGAGAAAATACAGGGTGCATTTGATAGGGACGATACGATTTTGTATCTTTATTGATGGGTGCGGGCGTGAGACAAATGCATGGGATGGAGGAGTGAAGAGATGAGCGTAAGTTATTATTTAGCATTAAGAGGATTGGGAACAGATGAAGACTATATAGAGTCTATCGGTCAATTTTTAAATAGCCGTACAGAAACACAGCAATCAAGAGGGAAGGATATTTACTCAATAGGCACGCATGTGCTTACAATGTTTTTTCATTACGATAAAGAAAGGACAGAGTATATTAATGAGGCATATGGGTTTAAAGCAGATGTCAGATTCAGCGTTTACCCGTTTAGTGCTCATTATGAAAAGGGGATTGATTTATTGCTTGAATTGGTAATCTATATGGACTTTCTGGGTGTTGATTATCTATTGGCGGAAGATGGTGAAATATTTCGCAAAGAAAACGGGAAATTGACCATTTCACCTAAAAGAAAAAACTATGACTCTTATTTGAACGAAGAGACTATCAGGCGGTTTTTGGGGTAGGACAAACAAAAGGTGTGTCGGTAAATAAAGTGAGAGCGATGAAGAAAGAGGAGAGCGGAAAGATTTATTATGAAATCAGAAGATTTAGTTGGGCGTATTACTTCTCTGTCAGATGATATTGAATTTACTTGCAACGGGAAGGATTATTTGATTATTCCGTATTCGCAGAAAAAATTTTTATTGGTAGAAACGCCGGGTCACAGAGATATTGAATGCACTAGCATAGAAATGTTGCTGAGTGTTCCGTTTTTTGACGGGAAATCGCTGAGAGAAGTGATGGATGATGTTGAGTTGCTTTAAGAAAGGAGGCAAGAACTATTATGAAAGTTAAAGATGCAGAAGAATTAAGGTTTCGAATATTGGCATTGACACAAGATTTTGAGTATGAATATATGGGAAGATATGGCTCAATCATCCCTATCAATCATCACGACATCAGTGTTTCGTTTGAAGAGGATAACTATGATTTTGACAACATTGACGATGCCTTGAATGCAAAAATTATTATGGGTAAATCACTGAACGAAATCGCGGATAAGATCACTTTTATTTGAATATTTTAGATTGTAAACCTTATAAGCAATAAAAAAGCACCCGCAAGGGTGCTTTTTTTGTTGCGGGGAAGTGCAACTTTTAGTATGATTGGATTTAGGGAAAAGAACGGAAAGTTGACGGTTATTTTAGAAATAATATTTCAATTAGGAGAAAACAATAATGAGTTTAGACAATGATGGTATGATAGGGTTGAGAACCTATGACGAAAACACCATTCCATGTAGAGATTGCGTTCATGCGATAAAGGGAGGTATTGGCAAGGGGTTTTGTCGTATGTATGAATTGAAACCGCTGGATGTTTATTTTGAAGTATGCCATGTCCAAAATATGAACAGGGAGAAGATTTGTTGAAATATCAGGGACATCGTCAAATACCGAGAGTCATTGATGAAGATGAAATTGAAGAATAACGCTCAGTGACAGGATACAAGGCACCCGCAAGGGTGCTTTTTTGTTGCGGGGAATTCATCTGATATTGGAATAGGGTGGAGAGGGCAAGAGAAAAAGACGGGCGTTTTGTCCGTTTAAAATGGGGTATAGTATAGGCTGACAGAAAAGAGTAAAGCGGGGTAGCGTGTAGCCTGACCGAAAGGGGTGATAGCAGTGAGGAGAAGGGCGCGGCGGTGGCGGCGCTTTTTTTGTTTTTGCGGTGCGCTGCGGGGTGAAAATGTGTTGCGGGAGCGAAAAAGCGAAGTATAATAGAGGTGCAGGATATGCTGTTGCTTATGATACAGAAAATGACGGATATTATTTAAATGCAGAAACCGTCAGGCGGTTTTTGAAGTAGCGTTTGGAGGGTGAGAAATGAGTACGCTTTATGAATTGGCGCTTAAGGGATTGGGGGAGAGAGAGCAATATGCACATATTGTTCAGCAATATCTGAACACGTATACAGAAACAAAAATAGAAAAAGATACGAACGACGAGGGACTGGTTATATTTAATAATCTAATGACGATTTATTTTGATGAAGAACTTATGGATTTTGATTACTATAAAAAGTCTTATGGTTTTGATGCGGAAATTGTTCTAAATATTTATTTTTTTACGGAACGCTATGAGACGGGAGTGGATGTGCTATTGCAGCTGGCAGCGTATTTGGAGACGTTGGGCGTTGAATATCTTTTTGAAGAGGGTTCATTAATTTTTCGTAAAGAGAATGGAAAACTGGATATCTCTCTGCGGATGAAAGACAATCAATATTATTTGAACGAAGAGACCATCAGGCGGTTTTTGAAGTAATTTGAGGCACTGTAAAAAAAGAGGGGCGGAGCAGGAACCGTTGAAGGAAGTAAAAAATGTTTTCGGCGTATGCGTTTAGCGCCGGATGTGGAGGTGAAAGATCATGTCGGTAAGTGTGAACAGAAGAGAAAATCCTGACGGAACGATTGATTATACGATTCCCGTTTCAGGAGAAAAATTTTATGTGGCCAATTGGTATCCCGCCAGCAAGGAGTTGGGCGTAAAGATATTCTATGATGGCGGGCAATTTACAAAGGATCAGGTGCCTGAGGTGCTAAAGGAGTTGGAGTTGTTAAAGGGCTGGGCGAAGGCAAATTTGACGGGCTATGATTTGGAGTACATGGTCGGCCGAACGGAAAGTTTGCAACAGAAAATCCCCGATGCTTTTACCAATGACGATACGATTTTGTATATTTTTTGATTGGGGTGTGTGCGTTGAGGAGCTGTGGGTGAAAGGCGACAAGGCACGGGGCACAGAGTAATGAGAGGGCGAGCGGGCGATGATGAAAGGATTAAGGACGCAAGAAGGCGAGAAGTTTGAGCGGTTTTTTGCGTTGGTGCAAAAGAGGGCGCAGCAAGAGGGTAAGATTTTCTTCTTGGACAGTGGGGACGGAAGAGATATTATTATAGACGAATATGATGACAGCGCGGAGGAAAAAAGATGAGCGCGAGTTTTGGAGAGTATTTATATAAGGAAGTGATTGTTACCAGCACAAGCGGCAAGGTTTATGAGGGGCATATCGCAAGCTTTGGCAATGAAGTAGAAGGAAAAGAAGACTACGGGGTTGCGGAACAATTTATTGTTATATGGCAAGGCATTAGGCAAATGCAGTTTTTTGAAAGTGAAGTCAAAGAGATTGTTGTGCTGCCTGAGGAGGATGAGGAGGAAGACGAGGGGTAGGGTGAAAGCGGAAATATACAATCGTGAGGGCGAGCAAAATGATGCGTAAAAAAACGGAACGTGTGATAAGTAAGGGATATCTTTGATTTCAGATAAAGGAAAGAGGTATTATGGATTATGAATTGGCACTTAAAGGTTTGAACAATTATAAACAATATGTTGAACAAATATACCGTATTACCAGTGAGCATGTTGAGACAGAGTTGACGGAAGACGAGGACGGCTTTACTTATGTAAGCCGATTGTATATTGCATGGTTGGACTATGAGACCATGGGGTTGGATGTGTTGCAAGATGAGTTTGGATTTGAAGCAGATGTCAGTTTCATCTTTAGATTGCATCGTGGCAAAAATCAAGACGAGGGGCTCGGGCTGATTTTTAAAATCATTTTGTATTTTGTGTCTTTGGGTTGCAGTGTGATGCTGACACAGGAAAGTGCGGAAATATTGCGCAATACGGGTAACGGATATGAAATTCAACCTCGTTATCAGGGTAGTAATGATTACCCTGAAGAGGAGATGATTTTGCGTCTTTTGAATCAAAAATAGCGTACGGTGCTGTTGGAAGAGGGCGAGGGGTAGGGTGAAAGCGGAAAAATATTGAAGGTGGAGGTGAAGGACAATGTCAGTGAGTGTAAACAGAGAAGAAGGACCGGATGGGGATATTGATTATGTGATTCCCGTTTCTACAGAAGATTTTTATTGGGCAAATTGGTATCCCGCCAGCAAGGAGTTGGGCGTAAAGATTTTCTATGATGGCAGTCGATTTACGAAGGAGCAAGTGCCTGAGGTGTTGCGAGAATTGGAGTTGTTAAAGGGCTGGGCGAAGGCGCATTTGACGGGTCGTGACTTGGAGTACATGGTCGGCCGAACGGAAACTTTACAGCAGAAAATTCCGGACGCTTTCGACAAAGACGATACGATTTTGTATATCTATTGAGGGGAGATACGGGGGGCAAAGTCAGAAAAATATTGAAGACGGAGGCGAAGGAAAATGTCAATCAGTGTGAACAGAGAAGAGGGACCTGATGGGGATATTGATTATTCAATCAGTATTGCAAGTGGGAGATTTTACGGAGGAATATGGTACCCTGTCAGTAAAAAATTGGGAGTTAAATTATTTTTAGAGAATGGACAATTTACGAAGGATCAGGTGCCTGAGGTGATGCGTGAGTTGGATTTATTGTATGATTGGGCGAAAACACATTTGACGGGTCGTGACTTGGAATATATGACGAGCAGGATTGAGAATTTGAAGGAGAAAATACCGGGTGCATTTGATAGGGACGATACGATTTTGTATCTTTATTGATGGGTGCGGGCGTGAGACAAGTGCATGGGATGGAGGAAAAAATAAATGAGCGTGGTGTATCGGTTGGGCGTAATGCTGATTATCAAAGACGGCGAAATCATGGATGCACGAAGGTAGGCGAAGATGGGCGTTAGTTATGAGTTGGGATTGCGAGGGCTGAAAAGCGACGAGGAATATGTTAAAACCATTTCTCGATTTGTTGCGGAAATTATTCCCGGGGAATTGAAAAAAAATGAGGACGGTTATGTGTTTTTAAGCAGGGTATTTAATTTATATTTCAACTTGAAACCAGAAGAAATGGACTTAGCGGGGTTGCGGGACGGATATGATTTTGATGCCGATTTTGCCTTTCGGATAACTTTTTTTAATACCTACTATAATGAGGCGGTGGATTCGGTGTTGAAATTGGTTGCCCGTTTGGATGCTTTGGGGTTGGACTATTTGTTTCAAGAGGATGGCTCGGAGGTGTTTCGCAAGGAGAATGATGAGCTAATGATTGATTCTATGCGAACAAATTATCCGTATTATTTCAATGAGGAGACTATCAGGCGGTTTTTGGGGTAGATGGTTTAGCGGACGCCTCTCGAACCGAAAATTGAGCAAGCAGGTCTGCATGAGACTTAAGCGCTGCAGGCAATATATAATATTCATTGCGGGAGAAAAAATGGTTATAAAAGAGATAGATGAAAAAGGAATTGTTTATGTGGACGAAGCAGGCGAAGAATTGTTTTTGGATTTAAAAGCCTGCAATGAAAATTGGTTGGCTTATCGAAAACGAACGGAAGCGCTTTCGGATGAAGAGGTTATTGCACTGCGTGGGCAGGATAAAACAGTCGGACATCGCAATGCCAGCAACGGCGATACGTGTTTTATTGAATTTTTCTCACGCCCTTTTATGCGGATTGAATTTTCAAAATTTGAAAAAGATCAATTTAATCAGTGGCGCGATGCGGTTTGGGAAAGTGGTTGGACAACGTGGGATTTGAGTTAATATTTCTGTATGGCAGGCATCAAAACGGATGTCTGCCATGATTATATGGCCATTTGTGAAACGATAAGAAGTATTGCACCTACATATGTTTTTGAGATGAGCCTTTCGCCTGACTTTGTGTTGCAATCAAGTATTGCTAATACGATTGAGAGGTGGGGCAAAGGTGGCGGGTTACAGTTTGATTCTTTTGACCAGTGGATACCAAAAGAGGCCTTTGGTAAACCGCGAGAAATAAATAAGGAGAAAAAAATGAGATACGAAATAAACGGAAAGATATTGAAGTTGGGTGGGAAAGAGATTGAATTCCCCTATGAGATTCGAAAAATAGCAGAGTTTGACGAAATAATCATGCTTTTGTTAATGCAAAATGAAATACCTGACAATAATATTGTCGCTTTAGATATGAGTGGAAATCAGTTATGGAATATTGCGGATGTGATACAACTTCGAAGGCCTGATGCCTATGTGGGCCTACACAAGGTGAATGACAGGCATGTATGGGTAAGGTCGTTGAGTGGGGTGGAAACGACTTTTGACGTGTATACAAAAGAGATTATAGAGAAAATTGTTAGCCGATGATACAAAAGAGATTATAGAGCAAGTTGTTAGGAGGTAGCCATGAAATGCGAAGTAAATGGAAATGTGTTGAAGCTGAATGGGAGAGAGATTGAGTTCCCCTATGAGATTCGAAAAATAGCAGAGTTTGACGGAATAATCATGCTTTTGTTAATGCAAAATGAAATACCTTATAACAACATTGTTGCCTTAGATGCGAATGGAGATGTGCTTTGGCACATTGCGGATGTGATACAACTTGAAGTTGACGAGGCCTATGCAGGATTATGGAGAAAGAATGAGAGGTATGTATGGGTGAGATCATATAGTGGAGTGGAGACAACATTTGATGTATACACGAAGGAAATTATTGACCAAGAGGTTAGAAGGTAATCTGATATCTGAATACAACAAAAAAGCACCCTTAAGGGTG
>CALFLU010000009.1 GCA_937880125.1 uncultured Eubacteriaceae bacterium | reverse complement strand
GCCTCTTCATTGGCCATGTCAATTAATCTTCTCGTTTTGCCGCTGCCTTTGTCGCCTGCGATAAATGTTATCATTGATACCCACTCCTTTATTTCAATTTTGTTATTTCTTATTATATGCAATCTCTCTTCATCTGACAAGCCTATTTTCTGCTTCGGTCACATCATTTTTCTTTCATTTTCGCCATTGCAATATCCTTGAGCCGTTTCAATACGTCTTTTTCTTCAAGGTCAAACGCGACACAAAATTCCCGCAAAGCATCGCGCTGTCTTGCCCTCTCCGTTTCCTTTTGCGTGCAATGATTCAAGCATTCCTCGCTGCTTACTTCACCCCAGTGATGTGTTTGCAAAACCGATTCCATCACCCCGTCCGCAACAATGAGCGCTTTATGCATCATTTCATCGGCAACAACACCTGATGCGGCACTGTGGGCGGCAATGGCGCCATAAATCTGTTCATTGCCGATTTGTCTGTCTTTTAATATCTCGACTGTTTTCAGACCGTGCAGCTGCGGCACAAGGTGGAGTTTGTCGATGCAACCATCCAAATCATAAAGCAATCCCGCCACTTGCCAGACTTGGCTCTCTTCCGATTTTTTCGCCAACAGCGCCATCTCCTTCATCATGGCTGAAGTGATAAACGCATTTTTTTTCATGCCCGGCTCCCCTACACATTCATTTAACAGTTCAATAGCTTGGTTTATCATGGTTTTTTTCACTCACCGCCATCTTATAAAATACGATTTTAAACAGCGTCCCTCTCCCTTTTTCACTTTCCACCTGCACAATGCCGTCATGGGCACTGATAATTTCTTTTGCCACACTCAAACCCAAACCGATGCTTCCGCTTTCTCGTTTTCTGGATTCATCCGCACGATAAAACCTTTCAAATACATGCAGCGCCTGCTCCGCCTCCATGCCAATGCCGTCGTCTTGAAATTCCCAAATCACATCGTGGTGCTTTTGTTCCAACCTCACCCAAATATTGCCGCCCGGATTGTTATATTTAATGGCATTATCAATAAATATTTTCACCAATTGCTCCATGCGGTCTTGGTCAGCCATGGCAATGATACCGCCCTCAATGCGCCCTTCATAATGCAGTGTAACTTTTCTTGATTGCGCCATGGCAAATTGTCTGGCACAAAGGTCGTGTACCAGTCGGCTTAAGTCGATTTCTTCAATTTCAATATCCAACCCCGCCCTCTCCACGCTGGCCAACAGCAACATGTCGTCAATCAGCTTGCGCATAGCGGTTACTTCGTTTTCAATATTATCGAGCCATTTTCTGTTTTCGGCAATGGTCTGCTTTTCCTTTACGCGCATAACATCCACATTGGTCTGCACAATGGTCAAAGGTGTTTTTAGTTCGTGCGAGGCATCGCCGATAAACCTGTTTTGTCGCAAATAGGCCTCTTCAATGGGCTCAAGGCGTTTGCCCGCAAAGTACCAGCCAATGAGCACCATAACACAAATGCCCACCGATCCCGTCACGGCCATTGCTCGGGTAAATAGGCTCAGCACTTTTTTTTCATCTGTGGTGTTTTGCACAATCTGCACAATCCACACCTTATTTTCTTCTTCAATAATATTTGCGAGCTTTACAATCTCTGGCTTTAAGATAATCATATCTTTATCTATCTTTGAAAAATCAAAGCTTTTGATACCCATCAGTATTCTGAA
>CALFLU010000008.1 GCA_937880125.1 uncultured Eubacteriaceae bacterium | reverse complement strand
ATGCGTTGGGAAAAATGGAACAGGAGGACAAATGAGGCCCGACAGCATGGCCACTTACCTCACGGGAGATAATATTTTGTTTTCAAACGACGCTTTCGGCCAGCACTACGCCATCGAAGAATTGTTCAACGACAAGGCGGAGCCGTGCCTGCTGTGGGGTGAGGCCATGAAGTATTACGCCAATATTCTCAATCCGTTTTCACCGCTGGTAAAAAAGAAAATCGAAGAAATACAGTCACTCAACCTGCCCATCGACATCATCGCACCCAGCCATGGCGCAATTTGGCGGGAAGATCCGATGCAGATTGTCGAAAAATATTATCAGTGGGCACAAGATTATCAGGAAAATCAAATCACCGTTGTCTATGACACCATGTGGGAAGGCACCATGCAGCTGGCGCATGCCATCGGCGAAGAAATATCACATTTGCAGCCCGATACAAAAGTCAAGGTATTCAATATTTCCCAATCCGATAAAAATGATATCATGACCGAGGTTTTTAAATCTAAAGCCATCGCGGTGGGCTCGCCCACGGTGGGGCAGGATATTTTGTCGGCTGTGGGCGGCTGGTTGGATTTTTTGAAAGAACTGAAATTCAAAAATAAAAAAGCCGCTGTCTTCGGCTGCTATGGCTGGAGCGGCGAGTCCACAAAAATCCTTCGCGAGCGTCTCAGCGCGGCGGGCTTTGCCGTGACAGAGCCTGAAATCAAATGCAACTGGAATCCCACCGATACAGATTTGGCAAAAGCGGCGGAGATCGCAAAGGTTTTGTGCGAATAAATTTTTTATGACAGACGCTGCTTTTATCTATACTGCTGTAATCAAAACCATGCCCCCTCCTTTTTTCGGATAAGGCATGGTTTTATATATACATTATGATGATTTCAAAACCAAGGGCAGTGCTTCTATTATAGAAAAACACTGCCCTTTTGGGTCATTTTCTTCTTTATATATCGGCGTTACTTCACTTCGTCTATGGAAATTCCCAAAGATTTTGCCACGCCTTCTCCGTAGGCTTGGTCGGCTTTGAGGCAGTTGCCGATATGTCGCAGCTTGATTTCTTTGGGCGCATCTCCCATCGCGCGCGCCGTGTTGTCAAAGAGCGCTTGTTGCTGTTCACTGTTCATTAAGCGAAAGAGTTTACCCGGTTGTGTGTAGTAGTCATCATCGTCTTCGCGAAAATTCCAACGCGCCACTGCGCCGTAAACATCCAGCGCGGGGTCTTTATATTCCGGCTGCTCCTGCCACTCGCCGTAACTGTTCGGTTCATAGCCGATGGTGCTGCCCGCATTGCTGTTTACACGCATTTGCCCGTCGCGATGATAGCTGTTGACCGGACAGCGCGGTGCGTTGACCGGAATTTGGTGGTGATTGACACCCAGGCGATAGCGCTGAGCATCTCCGTAAGAAAACAGACGGCCTTGCAGCATTTTATCGGGCGATAGGCCGATTCCCGGCACAACTTGCGCAGGATTAAACGCCGCCTGCTCCACATCGAGAAAATAGTTGTCGGGATTTTTGTTCAACTCAAAATAGCCCACCTCAATTAGGGGGTATTCTTTTTTATACCAAACTTTTGTCAAGTCAAAAGGATTATAGGGCATATTCAGCGCCTGCTCTTCGGTCATCACCTGAATAAACATCTTCCAGCGGGGATACTCTCCTCGCTCAATGGCTTCATACAAATCCCGCTGATGGCTCTCACGGTCTTTTGCCACAATGGCCTCTGCCTCGGCATCGGTCAAGTTTTCGATTCCCTGTTGGCACACCAAATGAAACTTCACCCAAACGCGCTCATTTTCCGCATTAATCATGCTGAACGTGTGGCTGCCAAATCCGTGCATGTGCCGATAAGAACGCGATATTCCGCGGTCGCTCATGGTAATGGTTACCTGATGCAGCGCCTCAGGCAGCGAGCTCCAAAAATCCCAGTTGTTTTTGGCGCTGCGCATATTGGTGCGCGGATCACGCTTGATTGCATGGTTCAAATCAGGAAACTTCAGCGGGTCTCTGAGGAAAAATACCGGCGTGTTGTTGCCGACTAAGTCCCAGTTGCCTTCTTCGGTATAAAACTTCATTGCAAAACCGCGAATGTCTCGCTCTGCATCTGCAGCGCCACGTTCGCCCGCAACCGTTGAAAATCGGACAAACATATCGGTTTGCTTGCCGATTTGGGAAAATATTTTTGCTTTTGTATACTTTGTAATATCATGGGTAACCGTAAAGGTACCGAACGCGCCCGATCCCTTGGCATGCATCCTGCGTTCAGGGATGACTTCTCTGTCAAAATGCGCCAATTTTTCAAAAAACCAAAGATCTTGCAGCACCATGGGACCTCTGGGGCCAACCGTCATGGCATTTTGGTTATCGTCAACAGGGGCGCCTGTCACCGTCGTCAACTTTTTCTTTTCATCATGACTCATATCATTTCCCTCACTTTTCATTATTTATATTCGAAAGACAGGTAGGACAAATGCCTTTAAAATATACATCTCTGCTGTCAACTTGGTAACCCGATAGATCATCTTTGCCGAGTTGCTCAAAATCAACGGTAAAATTGTATATCGTCCCGCATGATTTACATTTAAAATGCCCATGGGGACGGCGAATGATGTCGTAGCGCATTTCATTTTCTTCTAAATCAATTGCCCGAACCAACCCCTCTGATGCCAATGCGTCCAAAAAACTGTAAATCGTTGTTTTGGACAGTGTGGGCATGTCTTTTTTTAAGGCCTCGTATATTTGATTCACAGTGGGGTGGTCTAAGTTGCTGCACAAATATTCTAAAATTTTTATTCTTTGGTGCGACATCTTAAATTTCTTTTTAACTTCATTCATAAGTGCTTCAAACGAACATGTCACTTCAAACACCTCTTTGGTACAAGTATTGCGATGATACTGTTATGATTGTTATGTTGCAATGGTTCCATATACAGATTACTACAATTTTTAAATTTGTTCAAGTAAATTTCCATTAACTGTTATCCTTTTTTCTATATCCGGCAAAAATGCTATTTTTGTCTTTGCCAAAGCCCTGAAAAAGATAAACTGCCACTGTATTTTAGTCAAAAAATATTGTATACTTTCAGTAGAATTATTACGTATACTCATCACTTTATCCGCCATGCAGGAGGAAATTTCTGATGCAAGTCAGATACGATTTAATATTAACGCTCGCCTACTATTTCTGTGGGTGTTTTTATGGGCTGTTGGCCAACTATGTGGCTTTCGAAAAAAGAGCCAACCATGTCAATCGTCGATTTTTGTGGCTCGTTGTGTCTCTCGCCCTGTGGGCATTTAGCTTTTCTTTTGCCAACTTTGCTCCCACCGCAGAAGAAAGTGCCTTTTGGCGAAGCATGTCCACCTTTGGTTGGGGCACTTTCTACAGCCTTATTTTTCATTTTATCCTGGCTTTGACACACACCAAAATCCCGGTAAAAAAATGGCTCCTCTATTTGTTTATTTATCTGCCCGCTGTGGCCAATATTATCCTGCATGCGCCCTTTGGCATCATTGCAGAGGCGCAATACGATATGGTTCCCACTGCCTGGGGATGGTTTAATGCGTATCCCGTTGATATTTGGGGTATTTTGTTTAACATTTATTATTTTATTTTTTCTATATTGAGCGTTGCGGTTCTTTTTGTCTGGTATCGCAAAATTAGAGGCTCCGGCATCAAGCGACAAGGACTGATATTTATTGTTTCCATTTTTGTTCCTTTTGTGTTGGGTACCATCACCGATACGTTCTCTCATGTCTTAAATCGACAATTTCCCGATTTTGCGGTTATTTTTATTATGGTTCCCACTTTGGTTATATTGTTTTCAATGAGAAAATTCGGCTATTTTTTCAATATCCAAGAGAACGAATCACCCAACTTCGACGGAAATATTTTGTCTTCATCGGCGCGTTCACGCCTTTTTGTCACCGAAAGCTTTCTCATTATTGCAGGCGCACTTTTATTGTTTGTCATCAGCTATTTTGGTATCGGCAACCCTCTTATTCCGGAGATTATCTATACCCTCACGCTCATTTTCATAGGCAATTTAATAGGGTATGTCCCGCGCGTTTTTAAAAACAGAGCCACACAAGATACGCTGTTTGTATTGGCAAACAGCATTATATTGCCGTTTTTTTTGCTGCGCTATTCCTTTATCGGC
>CALFLU010000007.1 GCA_937880125.1 uncultured Eubacteriaceae bacterium | reverse complement strand
GGGCCACCCAGTACAATTACGCATTGCGGAAGCACTTTTTTTAACGTATCGATGACTTTTTTGACATGCTCCACATTAAAAATATAAACAGGAAAAAGATACACATCCGCACCGAGACCAAAGAGCTCGGCGACAATGGCGGCTGCGGCATCGTTGATGCTGCATTCGCTGAGGGTGCAGCCAAGGCCCCTGGCATTGGCCTGTGCCTGAAGTGTGTGTGCGGCAAGGCAGGTATGAACAAATTGTGAATTGATGGCGCAAAAATGAAATTTCATAAATGGTCCCGTCTTTTGAATTGAAAAGTACAAATATTTTAACACGGAAAAGTGAGAAATAACAGCGTTGATAACAGCGCAAAACAGAATATTTGACAATAAAGCGCGATACGGTATACTGAAATCAAATGATAACAGGAGGCGCGTAGATGAAAATTACAAAAATTGATGTCATGATTTTAAAGCCCAACCAAAAGACAAGCAGCGGCGCAGGTGCCGGCAAAATCGACTGGGCAAACTTTGACAGAAACTGCAAACCCGTGGTTTGCCGTATTCACACCGACGAAGGCATTTACGGAGACGGCGAAGCCGGATTGGTCATGGTGGGTGTCGGCGGGCTGGCCGCAGCGGGCATGCTGCGCGATTTTGCGAAAATGATTCTCGGCATGAACCCGCTGGACAACGAAACTATCTGGGACAGGCTCTATAAACAGGGCTATCTCACACAAAACGGCGGACCCATTGTGTATGCGGCCATTTCGGCCTTGGATATGGCGCTGTGGGATATTAAAGGCAAAGCTTTTAATACCTCCGTAGCGCAACTGCTCGGCGGAGCGCGCAGAAAAGAAATGAGATGCTATGCCAGCCAGTTGCAGTTTGGCTGGGGCAAAGATTTATCCCCTGCGTTTTTGACACAGGATTATGCCGACAATGCGAAAAAAGCCGTCAAAGAGGGCTATGATGCCGTTAAAATCGACTTTTTCACATTGGATCAAGACGGCAGCGGCTTTATTGACGACCAGCGATGCGGGCTGTTGGAGCCTTATTACGTAGATTTGGTGGAAGAACGCGTAGCGGCGGTGCGCGAAGCCATCGGCCCCAAGGTGGACTTGATAGTGGAAGCCCATTCCTTTACCGACGCGCTCGCGGCCATTCAGATCGGCAGACGTATCGAAAAGTACAACATTTTTTATTATGAAGAAGCCTGTACGCCGACACCGAAGCTGCAAAAGTATGTTTCCGACAATGTCAACATCCCCATGGGCGGCGGCGAACGCATTTTTTCGCGCTGGCAGTATGAACCCTATATTCGCGACATGTCTCTGCAGGTGTTGCAACCCGATTTGGGCAACTGCGGCGGCATCACAGAGGCGAAAAAGATTGCCGATATGGCCTATGTGAGTGATGTCAGCATCCAGGCGCACACCTGCGGCACGCCGCTGAGCGTGGCGGCGGCGCTGCATTTTGAATCGGTGATTCCGAATTTTGCGATTCACGAACATCACGTGGTGCAGTTCAGAGATTATATGGAAGAGTTGTGCACGGTGAATTTTGTGCCGCAAAACGGAAAACTTACACTGCCCGAAGGGGTGGGATTTGGCACGGAATTCAGCGAATTCGCGCTGAAAAATTGTGAAAAATGGACAGTGGAATAAATTAAAAATACAAAAAAACACACTCGCAGATAAAAGGCGGGTGTGCTTTTTTGTGCGAATTGTAAAATTTTTCCACCTTATTGCGCCGCGACAAAAAGAAGAGTATCATAAAATGATACATGATATTGCGCAAAATACGGCCATGCAGCCTTGTCGGAGGTGAAAAATGTCTGAACCCAAAGAGATAGAACTGAAATTTTTGTTGAACAGTCCCAAAGAGATTAAAGCGATTTTGTCGGACGAATTGTTTGACGACCAAGCAAAAATGGAAGGGACGATGCTGCACTCCACCTATTATGATACCGAAGATATGCGGCTGAATCAAAACAACATTGCTTACCGCATTCGCAAAACCGCACAGGGACTGGAGGCCACCGTCAAAAGCGGCGCAGACGACAGCAAAGGGCTCTTCGTGCGCAACGAATGGAATGCGCCTATACGCACCAGGCGGTTTTCTTCGCAGGTTTTTGCGGGAAGCCCTATTGGCGTAAAGTTGTTCGAAGTCGTGGGAAACGCAGAAGTCAAGCCGCTTTTTCGCACGCAATTTAAGCGAACGATCATCCATTACGAAAAAGACGGACTGACGGCGGAAATCGCCTTTGACCAGGGCAAAGTTTTGGCGCAAGACGGCGGGCAAGAAGCCATACTGGAAATGGAAATGGAGTTAAAAGCGGGCAGCATTGACAGGCTGTTGGCTTTGGGAGAGGCGGTCACTTCAAAATATCCCATGCATTTCGGCACGCAAAGCAAATATGAACGCGGACTGATGCTGTCAGGCGCTGAGGTGGCGCAGACATCTTCGACCAAAGTGCAAATCGAAAAAGGCGAAAGATTGCAAACAGGGATTCAAAAGATGATGCTGGCAGCGTTTCAGGCTGTTTTATACAACCACCGGTGGTTTCTTCTCTCGCCGCAGGAGGTGGAGTCCGTACATCAGCTGCGCGTGTCCATACGGCAGCTGCGCTCACTCTGTTCCTTCATTAAACCCTTTGTGGCAGAAGAGCCCTATACGCAAGTGCAAAATACGCTGCGGGAATTTGCGCAGCAGTTGGCGCAAATGCGCGAGCTGGATGTGTTGGCGGAAGAGTACACCCAAGCTGCCGAAAACTCAAAAGGATTTTTAAACAGACAAAGCGCACTGTTAAAGTTGATTGACGAAAAAAGGCTGGCGTCCCAAGAGCAGGTGCATGCCCTTTTCTCAAGCGGGATAAATACGCCCAAGCTGCTCAGCGTGCTTGCCTGGATTTATGAACCGCAATGGATAGAAGAGCACGCGCAGGTAGAGTTTGAATCTTATGTAGACGAACAAATCGCCAAACGAAAAAAGAAAATTGTCCGCGCGCTGAAAACCATCGATATGCACGATATTGCCCAGGTGCACCCCGTGCGCATTCAGGGAAAAAAACTGCGCTATTTGCTGAAAGTCATGAAAAGCCAGTTAAAAAAACCGCAGCTGCGCCTTTTAAAAGATTTGGACGGATTGCAAGAGCTTTTGGGCGGTATCTGTGACATCGAAGTGCAAATTCCTTACTTAAAATCTCTTGGCGCACACAGCCGAAGCGTAAAGTTGCATAAAGAACTTGCGCTCATGGCGGGATACCGCCTTTCCAGGTTGGACGACATGCACGAAAAAGCGAAAAATTTTCGATTCTACGGTTAATGAGTATAGATCGATATAACACCAAACAAAAAAGAAGCGATGACGCTTCTTTTTTGTTTGGACTATGCAAGGAAAAAAGCTTTAAGACGCTTAGCTGTCACCAAAAACAGCTAAGCGTTCACGGTATTTCTCTAAACTGGCCGCGACCATTGCAGGGGCGGGAGAGCCGATTTGTTTGCGCAGAGCAAGAGAGTTTTCAACGGTAATAGCTTTTAGCAAACCTGCGTCAAAATCGGGATGAATAGCGATAACTTCTTTCGCTGTAAGGTCATAAAAATAAATGTTTTTATCAATACAGTAATTAACGAGCTTAGCCGCCGCGCCATAGGCATCACGAAAGGGAATGCCTTTTTTGACCAGATAATCGGCGGCGTCCACCGCAGTGATATAGCTGTCTCGCGCTGCGTGATACATCGCTTCTTTATTGACGGCAATCGTTTGATGCATCGCCGTAAAAATGCGCAGTGAAGAAAGGGTAGTGTTTACGGCATCGAAGAAGTTTTCTTTGTCTTCTTGCATATCTTTGTTGTAGGTCAGCGGCAGCGCTTTCATCGTGGTGAGCATCTGCAATAGAGCGCCGTAGACGCGACCGGTTTTGCCGCGAATCAGTTCAGCCATATCCGGGTTTCGCTTTTGGGGCATCATGCTGGAACCTGAAGAGTAGGCCTGTGCAATGGTGAGATAGCTGAATTGCTCGGAAGAGAACAAAATCAACTCTTCGCAATAGCGGCTCATGTGCATGCAAATCATGCTCATGGCATATAAAAAATCCAGCACATAATCCCGATCAGCCACGCCGTCTAAGCTGTTATAGGTAATATCTTCAAAACCGAGCTGCTCTGCCACATACATTCGGTCAATGTCATAGGTATTGCCGCAGCAAGCCCCGCTGCCCAGCGGCATGCTGTTTAGGCAGACTTCTTTCACCAAAGTTATTTTTTTCAAATCACGCAAAAACATTTCAATGTAGGCGCAAAGATAGTGTCCGTAGGTGGAGGGCTGTGCCTTGCGCAGATGTGTAAAAGCGGGCATAATGGTCTCGGTGTGCGCCTGTGCCGTCTGTATCAGGCTGCCGATCAGTTCCTTCAGCGTATCTTGCATGGCCTTGACTTGGTCTAATACATAGAGCTTCATATCCAGCGCCACTTGGTCGTTGCGGCTGCGCCCCGTGTGCATCTTTTTTGCGACAGAGCCAATTTTTTCGGTTAAATATAATTCCACAAAAGAATGAATGTCTTCGTAGGTTTCGTCAATGACCACAGCGCCGCTGTCAATGTCGGTCAAGAGTGTTTTCAACGCATCAATAATTTGCTCGCCTTCGTCTTTTGGAATAATCTGTTGTTTTGCCAACATATCCACATGGGCAACAGTGCCCAAAATATCGTAGCGATAGAGCTGTTTATCAAAATTAATCGAGCGATTAAAGGCATCGGCCAAGCTGTCAATGTCCGTTGAAAATACGTTTTGCCAAAGTTTCATTTTAATCTTCCTTGTGTTTTTCTTTCATTGTAGCACGAACGCGCAGCGGCAGGCCGAAGAGTTTGATAAAGCCCTCCGCATCTTTGTGGTCATACATGCTGCCCGTGGTAAAGCTGGAGATTTCTTCGCTGTAAAGAGAATAGGGTGAAGAAATGCCCTGGGGGATGATGTTGCCTTTGTATAATTTCAGTTTCACTTTTCCGGTTACATATTCCTGTGTTTTGTCGACAAAGGCGCTGATGGCCTCGCGCAGCGGGGTAAACCACATGCCGTTATAAATCAAATCCGAAAAAGTCACGGCAGCGGTTGCCTTAAAGGCATAGGTTTGTCTGTCCAGACAAATGCGTTCCAGTTCGGTATGGGCATAATAAAGAATCGTGCCGCCGGGGGTTTCATAAATACCGCGGCTTTTCATGCCAACCACACGGTTTTCCACCATATCAATGGTGCCGACACCGTGGGCGCCGCCGATTTCGTTTAACTGAACAATAATATCTTTGCCGGACATATTCTCGCCGTTTAGGGCAACGGGAATGCCTTGCTCAAAATCAATTTCAATCATTTGTGCTTCATCGGGTGCATTTTCGGGCGTTACGCTCATCATCAGCAATTTGTCATAGTCCGGTGCCGTATCGGGGTTTTCGAGTTCCAAGCCTTCATGGCTCAAATGCCAAATGTTTTTGTCGCGGCTGTAGAGTTGGTTTGAAGGCAAATTGAGTTTAATGTCATGCTCGATGCAGTAATCCACGGCATCTTCACGACTTTTGATGTTCCATATGCGCCAGGGAGCGATGATTTTCATCTCCGGTGCCAGGGCCCAAATACCGAGGTCAAAACGCACCTGGTCGTTGCCCTTGCCTGTTGCGCCGTGGCAAATAGCCGTTGCACCCACCTGCTTTGCATATTCCACTAATTTTTTTGCAATCAGCGGCCTTGCGATGGAAGTGCCCAAGAGGTATTTGTTTTCATACATGGCGCCGGACTTAAGCATAGGAAAAATATAATCGTCCACCAACTCGTCTGTAACATCTATAATATCGACTTGATATGCACCACACTCATACCCGCGCTTTTCTAAGTCTTCGAGTTCCGCGCCTTGTCCCACATCAATGCACAGTGCATAAACATCATAGTTATAATTTTCTTTTAACCAGGGAATGATAGCCGAAGTGTCCAATCCTCCCGAATAAGCCAATACAATTTTTTCTTTATCCATTCTTCTCACCTCTAAATTTATAAACCTGTATCATTTGGTATAATTATGCAATGTTAAGTATAAATATACTATCGTTGTTCGCAAAAAGCAAGTGAAAAGATAGAAAAATTTACTTTTCACATAAAAACCCATTTTTTGCTTGTCGA
Source organism: uncultured Eubacteriaceae bacterium (assembly GCA_937880125.1). Taxonomy (GTDB): domain Bacteria; phylum Bacillota; class Clostridia; order Eubacteriales; family UBA1433; genus UBA1433. The sequence continues at coordinate 5,373 of CALFLU010000007.1, read as the reverse complement.
AAGCAGAAAAAAAGGTATAATAAATATATTGCACCAATCGATAAGCGCATTCAAAAAAATTAAACGAGGCATCAAACAATCAAAGAAAACAATCGTACCTATATTTATAAGATTAATACCGAAGACGACGGCATTACGCTAAAAGAGTATTTAAAAAGCCGTCATTTTTATTCTCAGCGCGTTTTGTCGGTTGTCAAAAAAGAAGGAAAATTACTGATAAACAATAAAGCGGCAAGCGTGCGAACGCCTTTGCAGGCAGGCGATGAAGTGGTGGTGTCTTTGGGTAAAGAGATTGCTGATGCAACGCCGACGGCAATGCCTTTGCAGATTGTCTACGAAGATGACGATATATTACTTATCAATAAAGCGCCTCAATTGGTGACACATCCCACACGTTATCATCAAACCGATACCCTTGCCAACGGCATCTATCACCATTGGCAAGAAAACGGGGAAACAGGCAAAGTGCGGTTTGTGAATCGACTGGATATGGACACCTCAGGCATTGTATGCATTGCCAAAAACAAATACGTGCACCATTTTATTCAACAGCAAATGGCGCAACAGAAGGTAAAAAAGCTGTATTGGGCAATCGTTGAGGGAGAGCTTAAAAAAAAGAATGATATCATCAATGCACCCATTTGCAGAAACGAAGCCGACGGTATTTTGAGGGAAGTCAACTTGCAGGGCAAAGCGTGCGCTACCGCCTACATGGTGTTGCAATATTTTCCCGCAACAAACCTTTCTTTGGTGCAAATTGAGCTGCTCACAGGACGCACACACCAAATACGCGTTCACATGCGCCATATTGGGCACCCCGTTTTAGGCGACGGACTCTACCATGAAAAAAGCGCCGACATCGACAGGCAGGCATTGCATGCATCATCCATTGGCTTTATGCATCCGCGCACAAAGAAATACGAAACCTTTCAGGCGCCGATATGGGAAGATATGAATCAAATTTTAATGAAAAATTAATATTCGATTCGTATATTTGTCACAAATTTGTGGTATCCTACAATAGTTACGAAATTTTTATAATTTAAAGAAGAAATGAAATGATAAAAAAAGCAGGAAAAATAGTAATCGTTGCCCTTATGCTCATCAGTATGTTGAGTATGTTTGGGTGCTCGGCTTTACAGATAGATGTCGCACAATATAAATATGAACCAAAAGGCAAAACATCGATTTATGCGTCAGACAGCGTGCTGCTCGCCGAAATTTATTCCGAAAACCGCACGTTTGTAACCATTAAAGATGTGCCCGAAGATTTTCTCAAAGCGGTCGTTGCCATTGAAGACAGATCGTTTTATACGCATCAGGGAATCAGCATCAAAGGAATTTTGCGTGCGATTGTCAAAAACATTGCAAACAAAGACATGTACGGACAAGGTGCAAGCACCATCACACAACAAGTCGTGAAAAAAATCTTTCTAACAGACGAAAAATCCTATTTGCGCAAAATAAATGAGGCGATTCTCGCCATTCGAATGGAAAAATCTTTTACAAAAGAACAAATTCTCGAAATATATATCAATCAAATGTATTTGGGTGCCGGCGCCTATGGCGTGCAGGAAGCCAGTCGCATTTATTTTGGCAAAAATGCCATTGACATGAACCTTGCCGAATCTGCCATGATTGCAGGATTGTTCCAAGCGCCCAGCGCCTATAATCCCTTTGACAACTTTGAAAGTGCCAAAGCGCGGCAGGAAAGTGTTATTGACGCGATGGTGACCATGCAGTATATCACCGCGGAGCAAGCGGCGGAAGTAAAGGCTCTGCCCATCACCTTAGCAGAGCGAAAAGAAGACTTTCGCGGAGTAATCAACAAGGATTGCAGTGCTTTTGTGCGCAGCGTTATTGATGAGTATTATGTCAGAATGGTTCCGATTTTGCAGGAAAAAAATGCCATGGACGAAGAAAGTGCCCGCGCCTTGGCGGAAAAATATTTGCGTGAAGACGGTTTGGTGATTCGCACCACACTGAACTATAAAGCGCAAATGACGGCGGTGAGCACGATTCAAAACACGCTGTCAAGATATGGCCTCACACGAAGAGCGGCAACGGGCTCTTTGGTCAGCATCGATTATAACACCGGCGCCGTTCGCGCTTACTATGGCGGCAATACGGAAATTGATATGGCCAACTCGCCGCGGCAGCCGGGTTCGGCAATTAAACCGTTTTATTATGCCAAGGCAATCGATGATAAAGTTATTACACCCAATACGATTGTCCATGACGTAAGAACTTCCTGGGGCAAGTATACGCCCAAAAACTATGAAGGCGGTTTTCAGGGCGCCATGACGGTCAGAGAAGCGCTGATTCGTTCGCGCAACATTCCCGCGATTAAAATATTTGAAAAATACGGCGTTGAACGATCCATGACGGCGTTGAAGGAATTCGGCTTTACGACTATTTTGGATACGGACTACAACCTTGCCACGGCGCTGGGCGGGCTGACCTACGGCCTTAAGCCCGTGGAAATGGCAAGAGCCTATGCCGCCTTTGCCAACGGCGGAACGGTCAATGAAATATACCGCATCGAGAGCATTACCGACCACGACGGCAACGAGCTGTTTAATATCAACAATATCACCTTAGAAAAAAAACAAGTGTTCAGCTCAAGAACAGCCACGATTATGAACGAAATGTTGCGCGCAGTTGTCTCAAGGGGCACAGGCACGGCAGCGGGTGTCAGAGGCTATGCCACCGGGGGTAAAACAGGGACCACCTCAGACAAAAAAGACCTTTGGTTTGCAGGATTTTCGGGCAACCTAAGCACGGCAATTTGGCTGGGCAATTTGGACAATGAGGTCATTGGGGGATCAAGCACTTACAGCGCCTATGCCTTTGGCAGCTATATGCGCGGAATTATTCAAAACGGCGCGCTTCAGGAAATGGGCGGCGCAAGGTAGCCAAAACACAAAAGAGGAAGCAAAAAAATAGGAGACTGCAATAGATGAAAGTAGGAATTATCGGACTGCCCAATGCAGGAAAAAGCACCTTGTTTAACGCATTGACAAAATCAAATGCACCGGCAGAAAATTTTCCGTTTTGCACGATTGAGCCAAATCAAGGAGTTGTTAAAGTACCTGATGAGCGTGTGGACGTGTTGTCGCAAATGTATCAGCCGAAAAAAACCACCTACACAACCGTCAATTTTGTAGACATTGCCGGATTGGTTAAAAATGCGAGCAAAGGCGAAGGACTGGGCAATATGTTTTTATCGCATATTCGTCAAATGAATGCCTGCGCCCATGTCATTCGTTGCTACGAAGACGAAAACATTGCCCATGTGTTGGATAAAATTGACCCGATCGAAGATATTGAAATCATCCATTACGAATTGATTTTGGCAGATATCGATGTGCTGGAACGCAGAATTATCAAAACACAAAAGGCTGTAAAGAGTGGCGACAAAGCCCAAAGCGATATCTTATCCGTCATGGAAAAAATCAAAGACTGCCTGTTAAACGGCAATATGGCAAACAAATGCGCTTTGACGGAAGAAGAGACAAAAATAGCGGAAACACTGGATTTATTGACCCTAAAACCCTTTATGTATATTGCCAATGTGGCGGAAGACGAAGCACATATTGACAGCGAGTTGTTTGTAAAATTGCGTGATTATCTCAAGGAGTATGACCCACAGGCGCCCATTATCAAAATTTCCGCCAAAATCGAACAGGAACTTTCCGCTTTTGATGAGGATGAAAAGGCAATCTATCTCAAAGAATTGGGATTTGACAGTCCGGGGCTGGATAAAATCATTTCTGCGGGATATAAATTATTGGATTTGGTTACCTTTTTTACCGTAGGGCAAGACGAGGTGAAAGCCTGGACCATCACCAAAGGAACCAAAGCGCCCAAAGCAGCGGGCAAAATACACAGCGACATCGAAAGAGGCTTTATTCGTGCTGAGGTGACCGATATTGATAAACTGCTTGAGGCGGGTGGCGAAGCCAAGGCGCGCGAAATGGGCTACACGCGCATCGAAGGCAAAGAATATGTTGTCGATGACGGAGATGTGGTTTACTTCAGATTTAATGTATAATCATTATTAGCCGTACAGTAAAGAGACTTAAATATAAATATTGGATAAAATAAAAGGATTTCTAAATATGTCCCAGGCAAAGCGGACATATTTTTTTGTTTGTTCGTGGCGCAAATAATTGAGGTTCAGATGATCAACCCTGACTCTGTCCAAGGCGTCACAGTCTTTAAAGACTTTCAAAAGTGCCATGGCACGTCGGGTATCGGTGATGTTGTGGGGAGCAAGGTAAGTTGCGGCATCGCTGTCTTCCACACAGTGGCTGAAGATGATGAAGAAAAGGATATTGCGGTCTTCTTCGTTTTGGGGAAGGGGCAAATGAAGCGCCGTGATTTTTTTGCAGCTCATTTGACCGTGGTTTTCCTCGGCCCAATCGTTGATTCTGCCGATGTCGTGATAAATGGCACTATAGCAGAGCAAGTGGGTATCGCGCCGATCGAGCTGAAGCTCACGACTCAACAAAAGCACGTGAATCAACACTCTTTTGATATGCGCAAGACCGTGAATGCCATCGGGCGAAAAAAACCATGACGAATCAAGTTGAGATGCAAAATCATTATAGGTTTGAATTTGTTGTTCATCGAAGATTACTTTCATGAAATGCGGTATCCTCCTGTGTTTGTTATTCATTATACTATAAAATAGAATAAACAGAGTAAAAGAGCGGTAAAATTTGTGTTTGTAAAGTGAACAATCTGCAAAACAGAAGATGACCAACAGCAATGATGCTGTTTGACGGCTCTGCATCAAAAAGAACGAAGACAAAGAAAGCGCAGGAAGGCTGAATCGGCAAAGGTGTAAAAACGACTGTTGCTCGCAGGAAAAAACGTTTTCGATACCTCGACAAATGCAAAAATATAACTGCACATCGGTTAAAATAATACAACTAAGCGATGCCCGAACAAATGCCCGACAATGGAGAAGTATCATTTTTATGGAGACATTTTCATACTTTGAGATGTAGCAGGCATGTTGTTTTCGTTTATAGGTCATAAAATGTGTGGAAAACTGAAAATTTAGTTGACGAAAAAAAGTTTCTTTAGTATCATAATATGGCTGGAGGGGTGCCCGAGTGGTTAAAGGGGGCGGACTGTAAATCCGTTGGCTCAGCCTACGATGGTTCAAATCCATCTCCCTCCACCACCAGCCTGCGTAGCTCAGTAGGTAGAGCACATCCATGGTAAGGATGGGGTCGCCGGTTCGAATCCGTTCGCAGGCTCCATTTCATTATAGAATATGATGATAAGAATCATGATGAATAGGAGTGAAGAAAATGTCAAAGGCAAAGTATACGAGAGAGAAACCGCATGTAAATATCGGAA
>CALFLU010000006.1 GCA_937880125.1 uncultured Eubacteriaceae bacterium | reverse complement strand
TCTTTGCCTTTCAGAGATAACCAACATATGTTGGTTATCTCTGAAAGGCAAAGACAAAATGGATAAAAGAATCCTCAAAAGCGAGCAAGCCCTGAAAAATGCCTTTGTCCGCCTCATGCAAAACAAAGACCCCGGCAAAATCCGAGTCACCGAGCTTTGTCATGCGGCAAAGGTCAACCGCTCAACCTTTTATGCCCGATACGGCTATATGCACAAATTCATCTATGCGGTGCTTGAGGACTGCATTCAAGATATCAGCAAATACTCCGCCCGCCTGTTGCAAAGCGACAGCTTTCTCGAGCGCGAGCAAATCCGAGAATACATTCGTCGATTTGTGGAAAACAGCACCATCAAACGCATCAGCGTATCCGAAGACATGGACTTTTTTTGTCAGCAAATCATTCAAATCCATGTGGAATTAACCCTGGAAAAAATACAAAAACCCCGGGCCTACTACGCCACCTATTTTCAAAACGCAGGGGTCATCAGCCTGCTGATGAAGTGGATAAAAGAAAAAAAACCCTGCCCTGAAGAAGAGCTGCTCACCATCATCTACATGCACTACAAAACCATGGTGCAAGGCATCGCAAACGCATAAAAAAACAAGCGCCATGCGCTCATTTCCGTGTATAATAAAATTATCTCAAAACAGGAGTCCGCCATGAATCGTATCGACGCCCTTGCCCCCTGCGGCATTGTCTGCACCCTGTGCAGCGCCTACCAAAACCCGAAAAACCCCTGCCCCGGCTGCCGCGGCAACGCAGGCGCGCTGCGAAAAAGCTGCGCCAACTGCGCCATTCGCCTGTGCGGTCAAAAGAAACGCTTTTGCGGCGAGTGCGACATTTTTCCCTGCAAGCCCCTTGCCGATTTAGACAAACGCTACCGATTAAAATACCACTACAGCCCGTTGACAACCCTGCGCGCCCTCAGCCAAATGAGCGAAGAGGCCCTGTGCGCCCAGCTTACCGAGCAATACACCTGCCCCACCTGCGGCACCGTCCAAACCCTGCACGCCCTCAGCCAAATGAGCGAAGAGGCCC
>CALFLU010000005.1 GCA_937880125.1 uncultured Eubacteriaceae bacterium | reverse complement strand
CAGGTTTGCAAAACCACCGTATTTCATTACGAGTTCCCCTTTCTTTTCATCATAATAATACCAATCCTTGTTTGTCATAAAATACGGTGGTTTTGCAAACCTGGCCACTCTTTTCACCTCCCTTTTCTTTTTAAACAAATTTTTATTGTTTTTTCTGATGCATTATTTCAATCCCCGCACCCTTGGGTCGGCTATATCTCTTCGCTACCCTTGTGATTTCTCGATATCTGCAATGCCATTCCCCCAACCGCAACGCAGCACCCTTCCCATGAAAAAATTCGTACAATAACGACCCCCGCACCCTTTGAATACACAATACGTTTCGATTCCCCGCTTGATTTTTAATATCCCGCAGCAATATTCTCCCCACACCCTGCGTGCGCCATCACCATCTCTGTTATCTGTTTGAGAGTCCGCCATTCTCATTTCCCCACACCCCAAAACGCCCTCTCTTCTCACAGCGCAAAAAGCCCATCAACTCCCATTGTCCGCAAAATTCCCACTGCCTCCTTTAAACATAACCCTAATCCTCGCACCCTTTGCACACACAATACGTTTCGATTCCCCACTTGATTTTCTATATCTCGCAACAATATTCTCCCCACACCCAACGTGCCCCATATACCTTTCTTCTCGCGCAGCGAGAAGAAAGTCAATTACACACTTCCTCCCTGCCACATCTCAGCAGCAAACCATAGCCCGCCGCCCCACAAACCATCTCTTCTCGCGCAGCGAGAAGACAGTCAATTACACACTTCCTCCCTGCCACATCTCAGCAGCAAACCATAGCCCGCCGCCCCACAAACCATCTCTTCTCGCGCAGCGAGAAGAAAGTCAATTACACACTTCCTCCCTGCCGCTTCTCAGCAGCAAACCATAACCCCCGCCCCATAAACCATCTCTTCTCGCGCAGCGAGAAGAGATGGTTTATAGGCTTCCCCCCTGCCACACTTCAGGCGTAAACCATAACCCTCCGCCCGAATGAAACATCTCCGGGAAAAACGTTATTGTAAAGTTAACGCGCAGGCCGTCTTTGAGCCAAGACATCTGATACATCCCCGGCGTCTTTGCCTTGATGTTTTTTTCTATCTCCGCAAAATCGCTGTCAAGAAATTCGATGTTTTCGGCATCCGAAAAATAAATCACGCAATCCCCCTCCTCGCCGTAGATTTTCTTCAACGAATTATAAACCTTCTTCGTCTCTCCGGCAATAAACTCAGGGGAGCTGTCGCCAAAGTCAACCCAGTATCCCGCCCTGTCAATTTTGTCTTGCTGATAAGGCATGTCATATTCCACACCGCTGACATTTTCACCCTTCATGCCCATATACACCACATCAGGTCCGTTGACGATTTTGTAGGTGGAATAAGACTGATCGGCAAACTCATCTTCATAGACAAAGTCTTCCTTGTCATAATCCTTGCCCTCGCTAAGGCCCTGCAACTGCGCCGCCAGGCTGCCGCCGATCACACCCCCTTTTGATATCCCGCGCGGGTCCATCTCCTCCATGCTCACCGCACCGCCGCCGCAGCCTGCCAACAGCACCGCACAACACAGCACCGCCGCACACAACGCCAAGATGCGCTGTCTTTTTCCTCTCTTGCACCCCTTGTTTCTTCTCTCTTCGTTCATGTTTGTCCTCCGTTTTCTCTGTTTTTTTCCCTATATGCCTTGCAGCCTCCGCACACCTTGTGCAAACGCCGCCTGTTTTTCTTTTTCATGTTCATTCCCTGTTTTTTTTCGCGGTTCGCTCTCTGATTTCGGTTACTAAAGCTGCCTCAAAAACGAGAGGATCCCCTATTCCGTCGCCACCTTGCGCCATCTTTCGATGCAATGACCGCCCCGCTCCTTTTGCAACGATTCCTGTTCTTGTCGCGATTCATTGACCCTTCTGCCTTTTTCAACCTCTGCGCCGCTGCCCGCTCTTTTCTGCCCTTTGTTCGCACCTCTTTGTGCGTGAATTTTTTGTCGTTGCTCGGTTTGTTTCACGTGTTTTTGCACGCTCTCCGCACCGCCACCTTTTGTTGTTTGCTTTCTGTCACACTTTTTCCCATACCGCCCTGTATTGCTGCCTGCCCTAGCCCTGCCGCTGTCGCTTCTCCTTGCGGTGCATGGTGCGATACAGCGCCACCATTGCCAAAATCAACCCCGCCGCTATCGCCCCAACCCTAAGCCGCGCCGCATTGTGGGCCTTTTGTGCGACGATGTTGGCCGCTGCCTGCTCCACCGTGGGCTGGTTGTCATAGTGCGCCCCGCCAAGCATGGCAAGCAGCGCCGTCTTATCTGCTTCGCTCACCTCACTGCCCACCAGGGGATAGTGCGTAAAACTCACAAGCTTTCCGTTGATCACCGTGGCATAGCTTTGCAGCTTTTTTTCACCCATCGTATATTCGATATGCACATAGACATAGTTGTTTTTCTTGTTCACTTCATCGCTGAAATACAAGCCCACCACCCTGCCTTGTTCCTGCCTCGCTTCTTGCTTAATCTCTTCTTTAAGCGCCTCTTTTTCCTTCTCGCTCATGCGCACATACACATCGGTCAAGTTTTTGATTTTTTTCAATTCCTCGCTGTTTTCGTCAACGGCAATGAGCACCACGCCCTTGGTGCGGTGATAGGCAAGCAGCGACACGCCGTCTTTTTCCATATCCGCCATCAGCGTTTGATAGTCGCCGTATTTTGCAATGTCGCCGTCGTCTTCGGCCGTTTGTTTCGTAAAGACAATCCAATCGGCATCAATGTCCACATGCAGCCCCACGCCCTCCTCAACGGTGTAGCTGCCCCCCGGCGCCGCAAATATCGGTGCGCATATCAACCAAAGCGCCAGCAGCGCCGCAAAGAGCATACCCGCTGCCCTATCGATCGTTTTTCCTCTTTTTTCACGGCCGACTCCTCTTGTTTTGTCGCCTGTCATCAGGTCATTATTCATTTTTTTTCACATCAACACCCGCCGCAGGCCGCAGCGGCATGTTGCCTCCTCTTTTGCACAACACAGCCCGCCGCCGCACGTTGCCCCCTCTTGGCGGACGGCTTTGTTGTATGATTATATTTGTTTCAAACGCGCCCTATCCGTCACGAAAAACCACGCAAATTGCGCCTTTTCCTCTGTTTTTCTATTCCACGCGCACCCCGCACTTCGTGCAAAATACACTATCCGCCTCCAACTTTGCTCCGCACATGCGGCAAAACACACTGCCTCCACCCTGCGGCGCACTTTGCGCTGTTTGCACCTCAGGGCCCGCAGCCTCTTGCACAGCCTCCACGCTTAGCGGCTCCACAGGTTCCGCATTGAGTGGCTGTACAGGTGCTACATTGGGTGTCTCTAAAGGCTCCCCTGGCTCTATATTCGATGTCTGCACAGGTGGCACGTATCCTCCGTCGCTGGGCGGTGTCTGCACCGCTGCTTCTTCAGGCACATTTGATGTCGCCTCAGGCTCTATGCTCGGTGCACTCGGTGTCTGCACAGGTGGCACATAGCCCCCGCTTGCGGGTGGCGGTATCTGCTTTTTCCTGCGCAGCAGCACCACAATCACCACCGCCGCCACCGCCAAGGCGCCCAACACCACTAGCCATATCGCTGCGCCGCTTGACTTAGACTGCCCTTCACCCGCCATCACCTGCTCTATCGTCAACATGTTGTCATAGCGCACCGTGGACAGTATCTGATAATAATAATTTCTTTCCGCCTCTGTCATAGTCGAGCCATGAACAGGAAAAGCGTCAAAAAACACCGTCTTGCCGTTGATAACCGTTATCATCTCATCCGTCGTAGTGTTGCTCAAATTGAATGAAAACCTCAGATACACGTAGTTGTTGACTTTATTCACATCATCGCTGTAATACGCACCCTGAAATTCCCCATATTCGCCAACCAAGTATCTTTGGGCTATATCTGCCAGTGACTGCTTCTCCGACTCTGAAGCTTGCAAATATTCTTCCGTCAAATTGTCAATATCTTCAAATCTTCCCACATCGTCAATGATTTGCAGCGTAATAAATCCTTGGCTTTCATGCATCGCCAATAAATAAAATTTTCCTTCTTTTAAATCATCCATCGCTGCATCATAGCCGCCGTGTCGTGCCAAATCCGGATCACCCGGCGAGGTGTCTCTGGTAATTACCGACCACCCCTGCGGAATCTCCAGCGTCATACCCACTTCTTCAATGCGGTACGTTCCCCCGGGTGCGGCCAATATCGGCGAGCACACCAGGCTAAGCGCCAACAGCGCCACAAAGAGTATGCTTACTCCTTTGACAGCCATTTTCCTGCCCTTTGCATTTTTCGTCGGTCTTTTTGTTTTGTGTTTTCGCAAATTGATTTCCATTTTTCCTCCTGCCATGCTCGGCGCGCTCCGCCTTGCACGCTCTTTGCTTTCTTCACAACAAAACCCTCCGCCCCACACAGCCTTTTGTCACTCTTTGTCGTGTTATTATGTTTCAAAGGCTATGCAAACAGAAAAAGCGCCCAACTTGCGCGCTTTTTCCTCTCGTTTCTATTCCACACTCACTCCGCACTTCGTGCAAAATTCGCTGTCAGCCTCCAACTCCGCTCCGCACATGCGGCAAAATACACTGCCTCCACTCTGCGGCGCACTTTGCACCCCTTGACCCGCAGGCTCTTGCACAGCTTCCACGCTTGGCGGCTGCTGGGCTACTCCTTCAGGTGCATTTGATGTCGCCTCAGGCTCTATGCTCGGTGCACTCGGTGTCTGCACAGGCGGCACGTATCCTCCGCTTGTGGGCGGTGTTTGCACAGGTGGCACATAGCCCCCGCTTGCGGGTGGCGGGGTTTGCTTTTTCTTGCGCACCAACACCAGCACAATGACAATCACCGCAAGCAGCACAATACCCAACACCACAAAGAGAATCATCGTGCCGTTGGTTTTGGACTCTTCTTCGCTGGCCATCACCTCTTCGGCCGTCAGCTGATTGTCATAGCGCACCGTGGATAATATCTGATAAAAAGATGCTTTTTCGGTATCCGTCAGTGCCCCGCCACCCGTGGGAATGGAGCTAAACATCACAAACTTGCCGTTGATGACCGTCACCTGCGCCTCCATCTCACTGCCATAGACATTAAACATAAATCCTATATACAAATAATTGTTGACCTTGTTGACATCATCGCTGTAATGCAGCCCCGTAAATGTGCCCCCCGTGTTGCCGGTGCTGTTTTGAATTTCTTCTATAAATTCCTTCTTCTCCGCCTCGGAAGCGCGAATATATTCTTCCGTCAAGTTGTCAATCTGGGCAAATTCTTCAATGTCGCTCATAATTTGCAACATCACAAACCCTTGACCGTCCTTGATCGCAGACAAATAAATCTCTCCGTCTTGCAAGTCTTTCATCATCACGTCATAACCGCCATAGCCTTCCACATCCGGATCACTCGGTGAAGCATCTCTGGAAAAAACCACCCAATCCTGCGGAATCTCCAGTGTCATGCCAACGCCCTCTTCAATGCGATAGGTTCCCCCCGGCGCCGCACTCACAGGCACAAAAAAAACAAACCACTAAACATAATACCAATAGTGCCGATAAAAATTTTTTCATATTCCGACTCCTTCTCGTGAATTCTGTTTGCATATACAGGCTTATTATACCTTGTCAAAACACCCCTTTTCAAGAGCCATTTTCATTTTCGCCCTCCGCCAAATCCGCCACCCCTATCTTTTCGAATCCGAATGAACTCCCCGCCGTTTCGCCTGCAATCTTCTTCTCCTAAAAACCATTTTGACCGCACTTGCATCTTTCTGAGCCCGAATTGACCACCCCGCAATCCCTTTTCCCCGCAGTCTGTTTCTCCATCTATCAAATTGATTACCCGCAACCATTTTCCATTAAATCCAATCTGACCTCCCGCAATTCCCTTTTCTCCTAATTCAATTTAACTGCCCCCAATTTGTTATCCCATAGACTAACTTCACCTCATCAACCTGCACCCCCACAAAAATCATCATCAGAAATGGGCATATTTCCACCCTCCAACCAAAT
>CALFLU010000004.1 GCA_937880125.1 uncultured Eubacteriaceae bacterium | reverse complement strand
CCCCTTGTTTTTTAATTCGCCAAGCGGATAGTAAGGAACCAGCTCTTTGATAATTCTTTCTTGCGCTTCCAAAGGACTCATATGCCAGTTGGTGGGGCACGGAGAAAGAACTTCTACCATAGAATGGCCGATGCCGTCGATTTGTGCCTGCAAAGCTTTTTTGATATAACCTTTTGTTTTGTTGATTTCGGCGGGACTAAACAGTGCGCCGCGGGCAACATAAGCGGTATCAAAGCTTGTAGCGATCATTTCGGGCATTTTGATGGGCAGACCGCTCAATTCAACATTACGTCCGTGTACGGAGGTGGAGGTCTTTTGACCCGGCATGGTTGTCCAAGCCATTTGTCCGCCTGTCATACCAAAGTTACTGTTATTGATGGTAACAACGGTGAATTTTTCATTTCTGTATGCAGCATTCATCGTTTCTGCAAAACCGATATTGTAAGCATCGCCGTCGCCTTGATAAGAAACAACCAGTGTATCGGGTTTTAATCTTTTGATAGCGGTCATCGATGCGCCATTACGGCCGTGTGCGCCTGTGAAAATATCAACATCTAAGCTGTTATCCAACAAAGATGCACATCCTACGGGTTTACCGAAGATAATGTTGTCGTTATAGCCGAGTTCTTCAACACATTCCATAATCAATCTTACAACAATACCGTGACCGCAACCGGGACAAAAAGGCACTTGTCGTAAAATTTTTTCGGGGACTTTTTTTGCAACTGCCATAATTAGAATACCTCCTTAACTTCGCCAGCTTTAATTGCTTCGAATTTTTTGAGGACATCTACAGTCTTGGGAACTCCAGGAGGGGAAGTGATGGTGTAGCACGGCACTTCGCCAAATCCTTTTTTCTTAGCAAACAAAGCAACGTCTTCAATCATCTGACCTTCGTCAGCGGTTTCAATTGTGATAAAAGCTTTTACGTCTTTGTTAATTGCATCAAATGCCTTTTGCGGGAACGGCCAGAGCGAAATAGCTCTAACAACTCCCAATTTTTCGCCTTTTTTCCTGGCTTCATCTACGATACCCAGTGCGACACGTCCGGGAATGCCATAAGCAAAGAATACATATTCTGCATCTTCAGTGCCTACCGCTTCCCATCTTTGTTCATTTTCTGTAATATCAGCGCGAAGCTTATTTCTTCTTTGAGCGCGTTGATAAAGATCCATGGTCATCTGAGATTCTTGTTTGTGCGTGTGTTTGCCATCAAATGCCCAGTCATAATACGGAACTTCTTTGTAATCCGGATAGTCGCAGTCTTCCATCATCTGGCCAAGTGCGCCTTCGGTCAGAATTACAACAACGTTTCTGTATTTTTCGGACAAGTCAAATGCCAGATACACCAGATCTACAGCTTCTTGCACTGAAGAAGGAGAGAGAACGATGTTTCTGTAGTCGCCGTTTCCGCCGCCTCTTGTTTCACGCAAGTAGTCGGTTTGACCGGATTGCAGCGAGCCGAGACCGTCACCGTAACGACATACTGAGATCATTACGCAGGGATAGTCTGCTGCTTGCATGTAGCTGACACCTTCTTGTTTCAGCGAAATGCCGAGACCTGAAGATGCTGTGAGTACTCTTGCTCCTACGGATGCTGCGCCATAAACCATGTACATAGCGCCGAGTTCACTTTCTGCTTGAATAAATTGTCTGCCGGCTTCTTGAGCACGCCATGACATGTATTCCATGATTTCTGTTGATGGTGTAATCGGATAACCTGCATACATATGCATACCCGCTCTAATAGCGGCTTCAGCCATAGCGATATTGCCTTTTACCATATCTCCCATAGATAGTACCTCCTTTATTCCGGTTTCGTTATTTCAAATACGCCGTCGGGACAAGTTGTATAGCACATTCCGCATGCGATACACTTGTCGTCGTCGATCACCGCATATTTGAAACCGGAAGAATTGAAATCAGCCGAAAAGCTGATCGCTTGCACGGGACAATGTTTAATACAATATCCGCATTGCTTGCATTTGTCTTGGCTAACAATAACTTTGCTCATGTAGTATCCTCCGTTTCTTATCCACGTTATTTATATAAAAGATTTATAAATGGTGGTCAACATAAAAAAATGGCAGGTCTTGTAACGTTGCATGAATATAACAATTCAGTATACTCTATGGTTATTTTAACACACTTATAAATAATTGCAACACAGAAGTTGTTTTTTTGATAATTATTTAACAGAAATATCAGTGCAATCTTAGGGCAATCTTAACGATATAATGTGCAATTTATTTAAATCTATTATATAATATATTCGTATACTTTATCAAGTCAAAATTGCAGCATTTTTTAAAGGAGAAAAGAATGGTTCAACAAAGAAATAAAGCCTATACCTATCGTTGGATTGTGTTCGGCGTATTGTTGCTGACATACTTTTTTGTGTTTTTTCATCGACTGTCGCCAGCTGTGGTGAAAGTGAATTTGGAGCAGGCCTTTGGCATGACGGCGATGCAATATTCAAACTTAACCGCAGTTTATTTTTATCCCTATGCCATTATGCAAATACCCAGCGGAATACTGGCTGACACCCTGGGGGCACGAAAAACGGGGGTTATCGGCTGTTTAACCATGGCGATAGGCTCCATATTGTTTGGTCTGGCGCCGAGTTTTTCGATGCTGATGTTGGGGCGCATGCTCGTTGGCCTAGGCGCCAGCGTCATCTTTTTATCGATATTGAAGGTGCAGTCTGTTTGGTTTTCGGAAAACGAGTTCGGAACGCTCACAGGCATGACCACCTTTGCGGGAAACTTCGGAGGCGCTGTGGCGCAAGGACCTCTGGCGTTTATGGTGGGTTTGCTCACCTGGAGAATGTCGTTTATTGCCATCGGTGTTTTTTCGGCAGTGCTGGCGGTTGCGATTTTTGTTTTGGTGCGCAACAAGCCTGAGGACAAGGGATTTGAACCCATTGTGGTGCATCGCACCGAAACACAAGAGGCAAAGGTGGGGATTTGGTCGACGTCGAAAGAGATGATCGTCTGTAAATATATGTGGCCGATTATTATTATCAACTTCTTGGGGATGGGTGTGAGCTTTACCATTACGGCTTGGGCGCTGCCCTATTTGACGGACGTGTATGGGCTGAGTGTGGGGCAGGCAGGAACCATCATGTTCTTCTATCCTTTGGGGGCTGCTGTGGGGTGCATTGTCACAGGTGCGGTGACGGATAAGATTAAGATGAGAAAAATTCCTTCCATTCTAATGTCCGTGGGTGTGGTAATCTGCCTGGGATTAATTGCCTTTGTCAACAACGGCAAGCCGCCGCTGCCCTTGCTGACCGTGTGCCTGATTTTGTTGTCGATTTTCTTGACTTATTCGGTGTTGTTTTACAGTATTTCAAAAGAAATCAATCATCCCAAATTTTCCGGCATTGCCACGTCGGTGCCCAATGTGGCGGTTTTTGCCGGCGCAGCGGTTTTGCCGCTGGTATTTGGCGGAGTAATCAGCAAATATCAGCCGATTTTGGGCAACCAAGGCGCCTATCAAAAGATGTTTTTGGGATTTTTTGTCGTAGCGGTGATTTGTACGATTTTGACATTTTTCCTTTTTGAAACGAATTGTCGAAACAGATATTACGCCATGCGAGACGGCACTTATCAAAAGAAAGTGTTTTCACTGAAATAAACAAATAAAAAAGACTCCCTTGGGAGTCTTTTTTATTGCGGATATTGGGTGTTTTGGTCGGAAAGATGTTTGAGTATATTCAGATACTCCTCGCTCGCTTTTTTGGCGGCGTCAAGATCCATATCTGTATAATTGCCGCATTCTACGGCACTGGCGCCGGGAATAGGCCCGTTGTGTTGAGCGATAAAGGCAAAGGTATCTGTCAGAATCGATTGCAGATCCAAGGGGGAACGATTGCCTTTTAAAATCAAATAAAACCCTGTTCTGCAGCCCATGGGGCCAAAATAGATCACTTCATCGGAAAGAGAAGAGTTGCGAAGGAACGTGGCGCCCAAATGCTCCATGGCGTGCATGGCTGCAGAAGAGAGAACATCCGGGGTGTTGGGTTTAACCAGCCTCAAGTCATAGGTAGTAATCGGCGTATCGTTGACATCATCAACGCGCGAGATATAGACGCCCGGGTACAACAGGGTATGATCGATGCGAAAACTTTCTATTTTATTCATCGGGAAAACTCCTTTATATTGATTAAAAAAAAACACATATTTAAAGCATATCGGTTATTTCGTTGAGTTTAAATGCAGGCGCGCGGTGTATTTCAGCAAATATTTTGCGGAGATGCCAATGGCGGTTCCCGTGAGGATGGCAATGGCGATGAGGTAGGGAATCAGGGACAATACACCCGTGGTTCCCAGGACAAAAACAGCCACTGCAACCTGTGCCAAATTGTGAAAAACAGCACCTGCAATGCTGATGCCTATGATGGAAAAATGATTTTTCCATATCCTTAAAAGAAGGTACATCACCAGCAGACTGACAAGTCCGCCGCTTAAAGAATAAATCAGCGTAGTGAGATTGGTAAACATAAAGGCCGCAAGGCTCGTGCGTAAAAAGACAACGAAAAAAGCGGATTTAAAATCAAACAAATAAAGCGCCATGAGCGTGGCAACATTGGCAAGACCCAGTTTGGCGCCGGGAATGGCAATGACGGGAATAAAGGTTTCTATGTAGCTTAAAATCAAAGCAAAGGTGATGAGTACAGCAATGAACGTCAGCTGTTTTGTTTTCATTGTTCGGCGGCCTCTTCAATGGAGATAATCAGACGATGGGGGAGGCAAACAATGACATCGCCTATATTTTTGGCTGATTTCGTGTGTACACAAATTTTATCGGGGCAGTCGGCGTCGGTAACACGAACGGTTTGGTTTGAGATTTGCATGATGTTGTGCCCGAATTCGGAGACGATATCGTATCTTGGAACATCTGTCGACAAATCAAAGGTTTGTGTGACAACGCCGTCGATGGTGATGACGACAACTTTGTCGTTTTCAGGACGCTGTTGGGTGTTGATAACAAATAGGATCATAGCAATAACAGCCGCTGTAAGGAGTAGAATTCTGTCACCTTTTTTCATATTGAATATACCTCATAGGAAATATAACACAAACAAAAATGAAAGGCAATCAAATAGCACAGGATGTGTATCCTGTGCTAAGATGAGCAAATTATCAGAGGTTATAACAATGATTTAGCGGGCCGCTGCCCTGTCCCAGATTGAGGCCTGCACGCAGTGCGCCGGTGATGTAAGCTTTTGCATTTTCGATGCTGTGGACAATGTTGTAGCCCAGGGCAAGGTTGGAGGCGATGGCAGAAGATAGAGTGCATCCCGTGCCGTGGGTATTTGGGTTATCGATGCGCTCACCGCTAAACCAGTGAACGTTTTGTTCATGAAAAAGCAGATCGTCGGCATCGTCTGCAAGGTGACCGCCTTTGATGAGAATGGCGCCGGGAAAAAAGCCTGCAATGGCTTTTGCCGCACGAATCATATCTTCTTTGTTTTGGATGGCAAAACCGCAAAGGCATTCTGCCTCGGCAAGGTTTGGCGTAATGATATCGGCCAGGGGCATGAGCTTTGAAGTCAGCGCGCTTAGGGCGTTATCGTCAAGGAGCTTGCTGCCGCTGGTTGCCACCATCACGGGGTCTAAAACGATATTTTTTGCATTGTATTGCAACAGTTTTTCCGCAATGATCAAAATGGCCTCTTCGGAGGACACCATGCCGATTTTGATGGCATCGGGGATAATATCTTCAAACACGGCATCAAATTGTTGCCCGATAAAGACAGGTGTCACATTTGCCACTGCGCGCACACCGGTGGTGTTTTGTGCGGTGAGTGCGGTGATGATGCTCATGGCATAAAGCTTGTGTGCGGTGATGGTTTTGATATCTGCCTGAATGCCTGCACCGCCGCTGCAGTCGGATCCGGCAATGGTTAAAACGGTTTTCATTTCACGTCCTCCGCCACCACCTGTTTTGCCAAACTGAGGAGATTTTGTGTTGCCTTGAGAATGTCGGTCTTGGCAAAAATAGCGGAAATCACAGAAATGCCATAGATGCCGCTGCCTTTGAGTTCTAAGGCGTTGGTTTCATTGATGCCACCGATTGCCACGACGGGAATAGAGACCGCTTGGCAGATTTCTTTCAGCCGTTCAAAGGAAACCACGGTGGCTTCTTCTTTAGTGGAGGTGGCAAACATGGCGCCCACGCCCAAATAGTCGGCGCCGTTTTTTTCGGCTTCAATGGCTTGTTGAACTGTTTGTGCGGATACGCCGAGGATCTTATTCGGTCCTATTTTTTCGCGGACGTTTTGAGAATACATATCGGTTTGACCCACATGCACACCGTCGGCATTACATGCCAGGGCCACATCCACATTGTCGTTGATGACCAAAGGGATTTGAAAATCATCCGTAAGCGTTTTGATCTCCTTTGCAAGCTGCAAAAAAGCATCGTCGTCTAAGTGTTTTTCGCGCAATTGCAAAAATGTCGCACCTCCGCGCAGTGCAAGTTCCACCCTGCTGTGCAGTGTGTTGCCGTTTAGCCAAGTTTGGTCGGTGATGGCATAGAGCAGTAAAGATTTTTTATCGAAGTTCAATTCGTACACCTCTTTTCAAAATAGTTTCATTCATATTGCTGATGGCATCGATGAGAAATGTGCGGTACGTGGATGTGCCGCCGTCGAATTGCAGCATTTTTTCGTGGGCGATTTCTCCGCTAAGACCCATGGTGGCCACGCCGGCTGCAACGGCGGTGAGGATATTGGCGGGATTTGCGCCAATGAAGCCGCCGAGAATGCCAGAGAGCATGCAGCCGCTGCCGGTGATTTTAGACATGAGCGGATGGCCGTTGCGAATGATGTAGGCTTGGTTGTCATCGGCAACGATGTCAATGGCACCGGTAATGGCAACTATGGCATGATAGCGCTTGCTGACTTCTTGGGCCAGGGCAACATATTGATCGATATTGTCTTCGTGAATGGAGTCTTTGATATCGGCATCGACGCCCTGTGTGGAGGCATCTTGCCTTAGGAGAGTTTTAATCTCGGAACTGTTGCCGCGAATGACGCTGAATCGAACGTTGTTGAGCAAGTCAAATGCTGTTTGCGTGCGAAAGGCAGAAGCACCGACGCCCACCGGGTCTAAAACCACTGGATGAGACAAGGCGTTGGCCTGTTTGCCTGCCAGCAGCATAGAGGGAACGGTGCGTTTGCTCAGCGTGCCGATATTGATGACCAACGACGTGCAAATGGACGTGATTTCTTCGACTTCGCCGCTGTCGTCAGCCATAATGGGCGAAGCGCCGCAGGCTAAGACGGCATTGGCCACATCAACCACGGTGACATAATTGGTGATGCAGTGCACCAAGGGGCGCACTTGCCGCAAATTTTCAAAAATTTCTTTGAACATGTTTTCCTCCCAAAGCCGTATCATACGAAAAGTGTTTTGTTGCAGGGGATATTTTTTAAAAGAAAAAAGTATGTTATTGAAACATACCTTTTATTATATGTCGCATTTCTGCGCGGCATCTCCCTACGTTGGCATTACCCAAATCAGGTTCAAAGGGTATCAGTTTCAAACTCACTCTCAGCTTATCTCATAAGCTCCCCGATATTTATTCAGCTTTCTTTATAATAAGTAGCACAAGGCCTGCAAATTGTCAATAAAAATCTGCCCTGAGCAGGCAAGTTGCCGCCGCGAAAAATATAATTTACATGATTGAAAATGGCAATCAGAGCAAGCAGGCGTGTCATTGACAATTTACTTGTGTGCATTATAATAAATCTACCAAATATCATTGGTTATAAAAAGTATGGCTCTTTTTGGAGAATGAAATTGAAAAGAAAATGGATTTTGCCGGCGTTGTTTTTTTTGGTTTTGTTTCAGTGGGCATGCACCACAGATTTCAGTAAAGACAACCCGACGCTGACAAAAAATGCCCTGGGCATGAATACACTCATACAAATCAGTATATACGATGAAGAAATTGATGAACAAATCCTTGATGAAGCCTTTGATTATGCCTTGGAATTGGAAAATCGACTGAGCCGATATGTGCCCGACAGCGATATTGCAAAAATCAACGGTTCGGCGGGGGTGGGCTATGTGCAGGTGCAGGCAGAGACCGTGGATTTAATCGAAAAGTGCATGGATTATTCTGAGCAAACAGAGGGCGCCTTTGATATTACACTGGGGGCACTGACGGATTTGTGGGGCATAGCAGTGGGCAAAAATCATATTGCAACCCAAGAGGAGATAGACGAAGCACTGCGCCATGTGGGGTATGAAAATATCTTAATCAACAGAGACGACAATGCGATTATGCTTGCAAAGCAAGGGGTTATTTTGGATTTGGGAGCAGTGGGCAAGGGATATATCAGTGAAAAAGTGAGAGAATTTTTGCTGGAAAAAGGGGTCGAACGTGCAATCATCAATTTTGGCGGAAACATTGTGCTGATCGGAAAAAACAAAAATGACAAGCCCTTTCGTGTGGGCATACAAGAGCCGTTTAACGATCGGGGAGAGTATTTGGCGGTGGTGAGCAGCGAAAAAACGGCGTTGGTGTCTTCAGGCAGCTATGAGAGAAATTTCAGAGGTGATGACGGTACGCTCTATCACCATATCATGAATCCTTTTGACGGAAGACCTGTGCAAAACGGCTTGAGTCAGGTAACGATTGTCTGTGATGATGCAACCAGAGCGGATATTTTGTCGACTGCTGTTTTTGTCATGGGTGTGGAGAGGGGTTTGGCCTATATTGAGCAGTTAGATGACGTGCAAGCCGTATTGGTCACCGATGAAAAAAAGGTGATTGTCACCGACGGATTAAAAGACAATTTGGAGCTGTTGAAAAAATAATCTCATTATTTTGAATCTTTGAAAATTTTTTCTTGTTTATTTAAGGCAACTGTGTTATATTGTTTAGAAAATATATGGAGAGACATATGAAAATAGGCTTTATCGGGTGCGGAAATCTTGCGCTTTCTGTGATTGAAGGGATGATCAAATACCATGCAGCAGAGAGCCAAGATATTTATTTTTACAGCGCCGACTGCGAAGATACAAAAAAGAATATTGTTGATAAATATCACATTCAATCCATGGACAGCAATGCAAAGGTGGTAGAGCAGTGCCAAATTATTTTTTTGGCAATCAAACCCAATGTGCTTTTATCCGTGCTCGACGAGATAAAAGAATGCAACTTGCAGGAAAAGATTTTTATCAGCGTTGTTGCGGGCATGGTGGTATCCGAAATCAAAAAACATTTAAATCACGACAAAGTGCTGCGCATGATGCCTAATATTTTGGGATCCGTGGGCGAAGGCATGTTTGTTTTTGCACAGGATACAGCACTTGCTTGCGAGCTGGAACAGGCAGAAGAATTGCTTCAAAAGATTGGCAAAACCTTGCAAATCGATGAAAAGCAATTGGCGGCCGTTACGGCTATTAGCGGTTCAGCCCCCGCCTATGTGTTTATGTTTATCGAGGCATTGGCGCAAGGAGGCATCCGCGAGGGCATTGCACAACAGGCGGCTTATGACATTGCGGTACAGGTGGTTTTGGGTTCGGCAAAAATGGCGGCTGAAAGTGATAAACATCCTGCTCAATTGCGCGACATGGTATGCTCACCTGCGGGAACAACCATTGAAGCCGTGGCTTCGCTGCAGCAAGACGGATTTTCGCATGCGGTGATGAATGCAGTGAAAAAATGTGCAAACAAAGCATAGCAAACAGAGTATAAATTAAAGTATTTGCAGAAATAATTTATAAATAAAAATTTTTGGGAGGAAAAGAGACATGGACAATACGTTTCGAATGATCAATGACCATGCGGTTGGCGAATTATCGGCAGACATCATTTTCAAAATCGCGGCTTTGGCAAGAAAGGCCAATGAGGAATATGGCAGCGATCAAGTCTATAACGCATCCATCGGTGCACTGACGGACGATGATGGCAAGTTATTGATTAACAACACCTACTATGAAGTGCTAAAGAGCTTACCCAATGTGTATTTTGCGGACTATGCGCCGATGACAGGGGAGCCTGAGTTTTTGGATGCCTCCATCAAAGCGTGTTTTAGGGATGTTGAAGTGGAGGGCTACAAGGAGGCAGTTGCCGTTATGGGCGGAACCGCTGCAATCAAACATGTATTTTGGAATTATGGCGACGACGGTGACGAAATTTTGGTTACCGATTGGAACTGGACGCCCTATAATCAAATTGCTTACGAAAACAAGAGAGTAATGCGCTCTTTTAATATGTTTACACCGGATAATAAATTTGATGTTGCTGCGATGGAAGAGTCCATTGAAACATTGATGAAGAAACAAAAAAGCGTTATTGTCGTATTGAATTTTCCTGCACACAATCCCACAGGTTACACGCCGACGAAAGAGGAAGCGCAAGATATGTTTGATGCGGTGGCAAAGTTGGGTGAAAAACACAAAGACAAAAAAATCATTCTGCTGTTTGACGTTGCTTACATGGATTTTGCGGGAGAGCGCGGAAGAGACTTTATCAGGGCCTACAAGCCGATGCCCAACAATGTGCTTTCGTTGTTTTCATACAGCTTGTCAAAGACAGCAACGGCATACGGGCTTCGTACGGCATCGCTGATCTCCCTTTCCAGCTCGGCGGATTTGGCAATGGAGGCAAAGGCAGCCGTTACCTTTTCGACGCGCGGCACCTACACCGGATGTGTGCGTTCGGCACAGTTGGCTTTTGCAAAGGTCGTTAATGATCCTGCGTTGCGTGAGCAGTTTGAAAAAGAAAGAGAAGGACACGTTGCGCTGGTTGCAAAGAGAGCGGCGGCGTTTTTGCAGGAGGCAGATAAGGTGGGACTGAAACACAGCCCTTATCAAAGCGGATTTTTTATCAGCATTCCCTGCGAAGAAAGCAACAAAATCACCGAAGAGTTGTTTGAAAAGAAAACTTTTGTTGCACCAATGCCTAAAGGGTTGCGTTTGGCAATTTGCTCCATGGCAGAATGGAAATGCGCAAAGCTCCCGGCGATTTTGGCAGATTATGTAAAATAAAAAAATGATTATAAAAAAGGCGCATAGCGCCTTTTTTAAATTTTACTCGCAATTTATGTAAATGTTTTATATAATAATGTATGCGTTTAAAATGTTTACCGGATAGAGGAGGGATGATAGCATGGCAGTTACGATACAAGATGTTGCAAAGGCAGCCAGCGTTTCTGTGGCAACGGTTTCGCGCGTGGTCAACAACATACCGCTCGTGAGCGAAGACACAAAGCAGAGGGTGTTAGCGGCAATCGATGAATTGGGCTATGAACCGAATGAAGTGGCACGAAGCTTAAAGGTGCGAAAGACCAACACCATCGGTATTCTTTTGGACGATATTACCAAGCCGCAATATACCACCATTTCCCGTGGTGTGACAGATGCATGCTGGTTATATGGCTATAACGTGATACTGGCCAACACCGATGGCGATATTGCAAAGGAAAAAAGCTACCTAAAGGTGTTTATGCAAAAGCAGTGCGACGGTGTGCTGGTAATCAACAGAAAAATATCGGACGAATTGGCCAAGCGGCTTGCGGCGCTCAAAATCCCTGTTGTGTTGGGTGCGGTGAGTGACCGCGAGAAAAAATTTACAAATGTCAGCATCGACAACGCGAAAGCGTCTTTTGAGGCTGTAGAATATTTATACGAAAACGGACATACCGATATTGGCTATATCATGGGCAACCGCGAAGAATTTACGGTTTGCGCCGATAGAGAAGCCGGATTTTGGCAGGCGGTGGAAAAATACGGACTGAATGCCAAAGAAGAATGGTGCATTGAAAGTGAGAAAAAAGAACTCACTGAGCAAGATGTGAAAGAGGGCTATGATGCAATGCAAAAACTGTTGGACAGCAAGCGCTTGCCCACTGCGGTTTTTGCCGCCAATGACGAAATTGCCTTTGGCGCCATGGCATGCATAGAGGCACGCGGGCTCAAAGTGCCCCATGATATCAGCATCATCGGCTTTAACGACTATTGGCTTTCGGAGTGGGTTAAACCGCAAATTACAACGATTTCTCATCCGATGTATGATGTGGGCGCCGTTTGTGCGCGGTTATTGATAAAGAAAATCGAAAATGAAAGCGTGGCGCTTGATGCAGGGGACAGCATTGTCATTCCCCATGACATTATTATTCGGCAAACCGTAAGAGATTTAAACGATTGATAAACGGACGGCACAAGCGTGTAAAAAAATGGATTGTGTGAAAAAGGAGTGTGTTATATGGAAAAACAACTGAAGATTATCGGCATGAGCGGCAGCTTGCGAAAGGGGTCTTATAATACAGGTGCTTTGCGCTATGTGGAGCAAGCAATGTCGAAAGATGTGGTGTATAAAACATTGGATATATCCGACTTGCCCTTCTATAATCAGGATTTTGATACATCGGGATATCCTGATGTGGCACTTGCGTTTAAAGAAGAATTGCGTGATGCAGATGCAGTGTTGCTTGCAACGCCGGAATACAACTACTCGATTCCGCCGGTGCTGAAAAATGCCCTGGACTGGGCATCGCGCGGCGACGAAAAACCTCTCGTCGGCAAATTGGCGGCGCTGTTGAGTGTAACCATCGGTCCTTTGGGCGGAGCAAGAGTGCAATATCACCTGCGCCAAACGTTGTTGGCTCTGGATATGAAGGTGCTCAACAGACCTGAATTGTTTATTGCCGATGCGGCAGAAAAATTTGACGAAGACGGAAACATGCAAGACGAAAAAACCAAAAAATACACAAAGAGATTAATCGATGCGTTGGTAGAGGAAATTAAAAAGTCGAAATAAGATTGTCAATCAAAAGCGAGGCCGAGATAGGTCTCGTTTTTTTGTATACGTGACAACACTTCGGCCGACAAAGGGGTGGGGCCAAGCGGCTTTATCATGGCAAAATTGCGAAGGGATGCGCCATGGGGGGCAGGTAAAAAAAGCGGGGAACGAATAAAGGCTTCCTCAGCGGGCAGCAAGGAGCCGATGCTTGCAAGGACGGTAGATAAATTCGCCGAAGGCATCAGCAGTTCTTTGATAAACAATTTCTGTTCGCTGAGGCGCTCAATGGCGGCACAACCAATGTGATTATCATATTCAATGCGATATAAATCAGCGCCCGAAAGTTGAGAAAGCTTTTTTTGATAAACAAGAGAATTCAACTCGTAGCGGATATAGGAAGACGAGGTAGACAGGCTGTCTCTGATTTCGCCATAGGCCTTGGCAGACACCGCACAAAGCATGCAGCGGTCGGCTGAAGAAGCAGAAGAACCGCCGGGCGCATTTTGAAATGAATGCACAGATTCAAAAATCGGAAAAGCCGCCTGATAGGCCAGTTTTTCGTAAAAAGAAAAAAGTGAACCACTGGCGGGAACCAAGACAGAAAAGTCTTTTCCGGTTTTTGCGGCGTAATCATTGCTGTAATCAATCAGCTCCCGAGCAAGCCCTTTACCTTGATAGGCGGGGTCGGTGGCAATGGCATAAAGCATCACGCAGGGCACTGCGGTCGAAGGCTGAAGATGAATCGTAACGGGAATCATCGTAAGCATTGCGGCAATTTCATCACCTGCTTGCAGTATCATGGTTTGATGCGGTTGGTAGAATTCTTGAAAATAAAAATCAATGAATGCATCCGAATCCCCAAAACATTGTTTCCAAATATACTTTAATCGCCCAACATCGTTTTTATCGGAAAGTCTGATTTCGGACATAAAAATACCTCGCTGTAAAATTATTTGTTGAGATATTTTGCCTGATATTTCTCTTCCATGTCATCGGGATAATAGGAGAGTTTTGCTTTGCGCAGACCCTCTTGTCCCACGTCTTCTTCGCGGTTCATATAGATTATTTCAGGATATTTTTCATGGACAACTTCGGCAAATTCTCGATTGATCATTTGATAAGTGCCTCGTATATCGCTGAAAGCTTTTTCGATATGAATCACATAGGTGTCTGAATTGAGTTTCTCGCCCATGGTGTAGGCAATGATCTCACCGTCTTTGCGCAACAAGCCTCCTTGGAGTTGCAAAGTATCGTAATGGTCGAAACATCTTTTGACCGCACAGTATTCTTCGGTTAAGTGGCCGTCCTCGAGACATTTGTTTTGAATGCACCATTGCACATTCATCTTCCAACACTCCGCGATGTTTTCAGCGGTGATAAGCTCGAACTGCCAGTCAAAGTTTTTCTTGAAATAGTTGATATGATTGCGCTTTGCATGGAGCTTTTTGCCTGCCAGGGTTGCAAGTTTTTCTACGTAATAGATGTAGTCAAAATAATCCCGCTGCGGTGTATAAGAAAATTGATCGGCAAACAGAGATTGCATTTCAGCGACATTGGCTTTGGATAAACCCGACATGTGAAAATCATGATTGCAGTTTTGGGCGTCTTTTTTCATCCACTCTACGGCATCAGCGAGACTGCTTGTGCCCGCGGGATAAAAATAATAGGGGGTGGTATCGGTTTCGGGATGTGCCTTGACAATCAATCTGTCTTCAAAGCGGGCAATTTGGTAGTGGTTAATTTCGGACCATGTGAATAAATTGGTGAAATTTTGGTGACATCCGCGTAGATCGGACGCCTGCAGCAGTAAGTCAATCCACGGCTTATCTTCTAAAGTGACTTTTTTATAGTTAATCATAAAAACCTCGATGTGGTATTTGTTTGTACGCAGTTATTATACTTGACTCCATGCCCGCTGGCAAGGGCGAAAAAAGCATTGGTGCCGTTTTGGACGCATAAGCGAAGAGACAGGAATCAAAAACGGCTGTTTGTCTAAAAATGGTGTCATATGTCAACTGTCAGAGGGTTTTTTATGCTCGAGCAGTTCGGAGCGTTCAAGCTGCACTTTTTTCCAATGGTATAAAAATACCGGCAGAGCGACAACAACGACAATAAGGGATTTGGCGACATTTTTTTTGTTGGTCACAAGATAATTCTCTTTTGCCAAAAGTTGATTGGCTTCGTAATTTGCTATCTCTTCGGGGGTCATTTGCGTATCTTTTTCGATGGGTGCATAATTGTAGTAGGTGGGGAAGGCAACATCCATTAAGTTTTGAACGGTTACGATAACACCGATTAAAATCATCATTAATGATACAAAACTGACAAGGTAGAGATAAACATTTCGAAACTTTGACATTGTGGATTCTCCTTTCGATAAAAACAAAAGTAATATTAAAACAAACAGTGCAACAAGGATAATGGCGACAAATAATAGAAGGGTCATGGCGCAAATAAACCTTTGTTGCCGATTTTGTCAGGTGCAGTGATATGTATCATAGAAATCCTTTCTTTGCTACCCTAAATGCTCAGCGGCAAAAGGGATGGAGTAGAAATGGGCTTGTTCGTGCGTGTGATGGGTAAAGATTCCGCTGTAGAGCAAATACAGGGCAATGAGCAAAATTAAACCTGCCAGGATATATTTGACTGTTTTGCTGTAACGGCCATAGTTGGGATTAAGCGTTCGTTTTTTTATAAATCCTGTGGAGGTGCCCGCCAAAAGCACCGGTATGCTGTGGGCAGCGGCAAAGAGAAGGGAAAGAATAAATCCCAACAAGAGATTGCCTCTGCGGGCAATGAGGCCCAGCAGCACAACCAGAACGGGAATGGCGCAATGAGAAGAAAACAGTCCGCCCACAGTGCCGGTTAGAAAGGCGCCGGCAAAGCCCTTTTTCGTAATTTTCTTGTTCCACTCCAACGTGGGGATAATCGTGAAAATATCCAATATTTGGAGCGACATAACAATGAGCAACAGGGCTAAAATAATATTGGCAATATTTAAAGGAACCTCGATCCATTTACCCAAAAGGGATGCCAACACACCCAGTGTCACATAGACGACGGCCATGCCAAGGGCAAAAACAAAAGACAGGCGCAGCGCTTTTTTGGAATCGTGGGTCGCAGAGCTGCCGATGTAGCCGATAATGAGCGGTATGCTCGCCAAAGAACACGGCGTTAAGGCCGAGAGAAGCCCGGCAATTACCGCAAAGACAGGGGCAAGCCAAAGAGAGTTTTCGATTAATTGCGGAAGGGAAGACAGCCAGTTTTCAATCACGGTTACAGCTCCAAATACATTTTATTATTAAGGTCAAAAAGCTTGTCTTATTATACAAAAAACCGTCGGTGAGTGCAATGGACAAATATGGAAAATCCTGTATATTGAATATACAGGATTTTATATAATCAGACAATAAAACCACTATGCTTTTTCGACGGGATATTTCATGGCTAACCATGCCGGCATCGCGCCAAGGACATTATATATCTGCTTGTCTTTGACGTGTTGCAAAAAGAGACTCAGCGCAGTCAGTGAACGGTTTCCGCTGCTGCATATAAAGGCTATGGGGCGAGACTCGTCTTTTAACTCGTCATAGTGCGTGCGCATTTCGTGTGCCGGAATCAAAATAGCATCTTTGATGTGTGCCGCGTCGTATTCTTCTTGGTTGCGTGTATCCACAAGGGCAATTTTGCCTTCTTCCAAGAGGGATTTTAGTTCATGAACCGTAATGTTTTCGTAGTGAGAGACGGCACGTGTGCTGTCGATCCAGGCATTAATGCCTTTTTTTAAATAGCCGGCGATTTTATCAAGCCCGACATTGTGCAGACCTTTGACGGCGGCGTCCAGTTCGTTTTTATCCTCACACACCAAGAGAATCGGTTGTTGCGGCGGCAAAATCCAACCGGCATAGGTGGGGAAGTTGCCCTTCATGCTGATGGCATAGGCATTTGGAATGTGTGCTGAGGCAAAACGATGAAAATCTCGCGTGTCAACGACCATATGGCCTTGCTCTACCAGCTGTTCAAACTCTTCGGGTGAAAGTGCTTTGACTTTCGGTAAAGAAGAGACGGGCAGCGGACCATGTTGATTGATTTCAGAACATCGGCTGAAGTGATCGGGAGCTGCGGGCATGCCCTCGAGCAGCTTTTCGATAAAAACATCTTTGGGATGGGTATTCATCGGTTCGTTGTACATTCGTTCCGTGCCTATGGTAGACATGAGTTTGCTGGAAAGCCGTTTGCCGCAAAAGGAACCCGCACCATGGGCAGGATATACCTCGAGATTGTCACCGATGTTTTCGATGATGCGCAGGCTTTCGTAGAGATCGGCTGCAAGCTGTTCTTTGATATCGGGAAACAAGTCGGGGCGGCCCACGTCGCCGACAAAGAGTGCATCTCCGCTGAATACGACAATGGGATCAGCGCCGCGCAGGGTATCGGAAAAGACAAAAATGGAGCTTTCCGGTGTATGCCCCGGTGTGTTGATTAGTTTGATGTTATATTTATCGAGCTTTATTTCTTCGCCGTCGTCAAGCGCCTTGTGGGGATATTTTGCTTTTGCGGCCTTGGAAATATAAATCGGAGCACCGGTTCGCTCTGAAAGCTCAATATGGCCGGAGACAAAATCTGCGTGCAAATGCGTTTCGAATATTGCGGTAATGGGCAGATTGAGCGAGTCGGCAATTTGGATATATTGTTCGACATTTCTGACGGGGTCAATGACAAAACAAGAATTTTGTCCCCCAACAACATAGGAAAGTTGTGCCAGACCGGGTGTGTATATTTGTTTGATTTCCATAACGTCACCTCAAAGCTTCGTATTGTTACAAATTATTATACTAAATAGAGGGAGATTTTTCCAGCTTTTTATAGTACGCAGGGGCGTTGCCGAAAAAAGCGACAAAAAGCTTGACATATTCATTAGATTATCATAATATTAGCATATAATAATATTAACATTACGGAGGTTGGTTTGGAAGCGGCAGAAAAAATTAAAATGAAAAAGCAATTGACCGAAAAAGCAGAATTTTTTAAAACCATATCACACCCCGTCAGACTGTGCATATTGGCGCTTTTGTTGAGAGAAAAAAACAGCAACGTAACAAATATGCAGTGCTGCATCGACGTTTCTCAGTCTACGATTTCGCAGCATCTTGCAAAGCTGAAAATGGCGGGCATCATCACAGGCAGACGAGAGGGAACAGAAATATTTTACAGCATTTCCAGCGAAGAATTGATCAAGACGCTGCAAGTAATTTTAGAAAATGTCCGATGCAAAGGAGAAAACCAATGAGTAAAAAAGTATTAATCGTCGGAGGCGTTGCCGGCGGTGCTTCGGCAGCAACCAGGTTGAGAAGATTGGACGAAGACGCAGAGATAATTTTGTTTGAGCGCGGCAAGTATATTTCTTATGCAAACTGCGGTTTGCCCTATTATGTCGGAGATGTCATCAAAGACAGGCAAGCATTGCTTGTGCAAACACCGCAAAAGATCAACGGGCACTTTAATATCGATGTGCGCGTTGAAAACGAAGTGGTATCCATAGACAGAGAAAATAAAAAAGTGACCGTAAAAAACCTGCAAACCAACGAAAGCTATGATGAAAGCTATGACGTGTTGGTGCTGGCAACGGGCTCTTCGCCCATTAAGCCGCCCATTGAAGGCATTGACTCGGAAGGGATTTATACGTTGTGGAACGTGCCGGATGTGGATCGAATCAAAGCGCATATTGAGCATAAAAACCCGAAAAGAGCAGCGGTTATCGGCGGCGGATTTATCGGCTTGGAGATGAGTGAAAACTTGCACCTGGCAGGACTTGAAGTAACCGTGGTGGAGATGCTCAATCAGGTGATGGCACCCATGGACTATGAAATGGCACAGTTGGTGCAAGAAAACATGGCCTTTAACGGTGTGATATTGAAATTGGGAGACGGGGTCAAAAAATTCGAAAAAACCGCAGATGCCATTTTGATACATCTTCAAAGCGGAGAGATCATTGAGACGGATATGGTTATTTTGTCCATTGGGGTTCGACCCAACAGTGAGTTGGCGAAAAACGCAAATTTGACGCTGAACGAGCGTGGTGGTGTGGTGGTTGACGATTATTTAAAAACCTCCGACGAAAATATTTATGCGGTAGGGGATATTGTCGAAATTGAAGAATTTATCACCAAAGGCAGAGCAATGATTCCTTTGGGGGGACCTGCCAACAAGCAAGCGCGTATTTGTGCCAACAACATTGCAAGTAAGGATGGTGTGTTGGAAATATATCGCGGTACCCAGGGCACATCTGTTGCGCAGGTCTTTGACTTAACGGTTGCCTCGACGGGCCTTAACGAAAAAACCCTTCAACGATCAGGCAAAAAATATAAAGAAGATTATTATACGGCGCTAATCAGCCAAAAATCTCATGGCGGCTATTATCCCGGCGCCACCGTGATGCATTTAAAATTGATTTTTGATAAAGACGGCAAAATTTTCGGTGCGCAAATTGTGGGTCAAGACGGTGTTGACAAGCGCATTGACACCATTGCCACCACCATTCGCCTGGGCGGAAATGTTGCTTCGCTGATGGATTTGGAACTGGCCTATGCGCCGCCGTATTCTTCGGCAAAAGATCCGGTAAACATGTTGGGATTTGTGGCGGACAATGTGTTAAAAGGTCTTGTGAGCTTTGTGGGTTACAACGAAATCGATGCAAAGGGCAACTATATCGGCAGTGAAGATGCCGTGGTGTTGGACATTCGCGAAGATGAGGAGCGTATGGTAAAAGAATTTGCGAGTGATATCGCCATTCCGCTTTCACAATTGCGCAAACGCTATACGGAGTTGGATCCCAGCAAGCTGACAATCGTATTTTGCCCCGCAGGCATCAGGGCTTACAGCGCGCTACGGGTATTGATGCAAAAAGGATTTAAAAATGTAAAAATATATCCCGGGGGAGTGAGCTTTTATGAGTCGCAAAATTATTCGAGTTTTTCCGGAGAAGAGGGGAAAGAAGTGATGATCCAAGAAGAAAAAACAAAAGAAAATCAAGCTGAAAACTGGACAAATAAGGTAGATATTTCTGCTGACTGCAGCGGCATGCAATGCCCCGGACCCTTGATGAAAGTTTACAGCACAATGAAGGATATGGCTAAGGGTGAAGTGTTGAAGGTAACGGCAACAGACTTTGGTTTCGGGCGAGATGTGGAGGCGTGGAGCAAGAGAACGGGCAATACGCTTTTGAAGGTGGAAAGAGACAAAAACCAAATCATCGCCTATATTCGCAAGGGCACGGATGCTACACCTCAGGCGCAGCAGACAGTGGCGGCGCCCAAAGAACAAGCCACTCTGCCGCAGGGCAAGACCATCATTGTATTCAGCGGAGATATGGACAAAGTCATGGCTTCGTTCATCATTGCAAACGGCGCAGCAGCCATGGGCAGAGAAGTGACAATGTTTTTCACTTTCTGGGGATTGAACGTTCTTAGAAAACCGGAAAAACAAAATGTGAAAAAATCCTTTATTTCGAGTATGTTCGGAAAAATGATGCCGCGCGGAGTAGACAAACTCAAAATTTCCAAGATGAACATGGGGGGCATGGGCACCTCAATGATGAAAAAGGTAATGCGAGATAAAAATGTGGACTCCCTGGAGGCATTGATGAACAGCGCAAAAGAAAACGGTGTAAAACTCATTGCCTGCACAATGTCTATGGACGTGATGGGTATTACGAAAGAAGAATTGATTGACGGTATTGAGTATGCCGGTGTGGGCACCTACTTGGGCGATGCCGAAGAATCCAACGTAAACTTGTTCATTTAGTCAGTGAATGAAAAGAGAAGATAAGACACAAAAAAACCTCCCTTGGGAGGTTTTTTTATGTCTTGGTTTTTTTTCGTTGTTTTACACATTCATGCAAGAGATATTCAATTTGACCGTTGATCGAGCGAAAATCATCTTCTGCCCAGGATGCGATTTCTTTCCAGAGTGTGGGTGAGAGTCTCAAGAGAACTTGCTTTTTTTCTTTTTCTTGAGGGGTTGTCATCTATTTAACCTCAATAGAGGGAACCGCTGTTTACAATGGGCTGTGCGTCCTTATTACCGCAGAGCACAACAAGCAAGTTGCTGACCATGGCTGCTTTTCGCTCTTCGTCCAAAACGACAATTTCGTTTTCGTTGAGTTTGTTCAAAGCCATTTCCACCATGCCCACAGCGCCTTCCACAATCATTTGTCTTGCATCGATAATGGCAGAAGCTTGCTGGCGTTGCAGCATGGCTGCGGCAATTTCCGGTGCATAGGCCAGGTGTGTAATGCGGGCTTCGAGCACTTCCAGGCCTGCAATATCCACGCGGGATTGAATATCTTCTTTCAATTTTTGAGCGACTTCCTGGCTGCTTCCGCGAAGAGATTTTTCGTTTTTCAAGTCATCGCTTTCGCTGGAAAGATTGGAAATATCATAAGGGTAGGTGCGCACCACATCGCGCAGGGCCGAATCGCATTGAATCGACAAATATTCTCTGTAATTGTCAACGTTAAACACTGCTTTTGCGGTATTAATTACCCGCCAAATGACGACGATACCGATAATGATGGGATTGCCCAGCTCGTCGTTGATCTTTTGTTTTTCGTTGCTTAAGGTCAGGGCTTTTAAAGAGATTTTTTTATCGGGCGTTTTCATATTTGAACGGGAGGGCTTTTTTTCTTCGGTGGTGATTTCCATGAGTTGCATGGTTGAAGGAGTCGTGGTTGCGGCGGGGTTAAAGGCAACAGCAAAGGGAAATACAAAGAAAAATCCCGGACCTTTCAGCGTGCCGTAGTATTTGCCGAACAAGGTCAGAACCAGGGCTTCATTGGGTTTTAAAATTTTAAGACCCGCAAAAAGGAAAAGCGGGAGCAAAAATGCAATCACGCTGAAAACCAACAGCAGTCCGCCTGCGGTTGTGCTGCGTGATTCAATGAAAACAATGCCCAGTATGAAGGCACACACGCTGGCAATTAACAATATCAGCGATAAAATGAGGATAGGCATTCCCGCGCTGTATTTGGCGCGAATTTCTTCGTACTGCGGTTGGATGGGTTTTATTTCGTTCATGTCAGATGGCCTCCTTGATATTAAAATGATATCATAACCATATTATAAACCGCCTTTTATTTTTGTCAATAAAAAAGACCCGAATTTTACAATTCGAGTCTTTTTTTTACAAAATATACTTTTTATAGAAGCGGGGCAAGAATCAAAGAAATGGTTCCCATAACTTTGATGAGCGCGTTGAGAGAAGGGCCTGAAGTATCTTTGAAAGGGTCTCCCACAGTATCGCCCGTGACTGCAGCGGCATGGGCATCGGTGCCTTTGCCGCCGAAAAATCCGGCTTCGATATGTTTTTTCGCATTATCCCATGCACCGCCTGCATTGGACATGAAAATGGCCATTAAAACACCTGCAACCGTGGCGCCTGCCAACATGCCGCCCAGGGCGTTTTTGCCTAACAAAAATCCGACCAAAATGGGGGTGCCCACGGCAAGCAGACCCGGTAAAATCATTTGACGAATCGCTGCCTTGGTGGCAATGTCTACGCAGCTGGCATAGTCCGGTTTTGCCGAAGGATCGCCTTCGAGCAAACCTTTAATTTCTCTAAACTGCCTGCGCACTTCTTCAATCATCTTAAAAGCGGCTTTGCCCACAGATTCCATGGCAAAGGCTGAGAACAAGAACGGAACGGCTGCGCCGATGAAGAGTCCCACGATGGTGGTGGGTACCAATACGTTGATGGCATCAAGGCTTGCCAGTTCTGCATAGGCATTAAAGAGCACCAGTGCGGTCAGAGCCGCTGAACCGATGGCAAAACCCTTTGCCACCGCAGCGGTGGTGTTGCCCACAGAGTCCAGTTTGTCTGTTGTTTCACGCACGCTGGGATCCAGTCCCGCCATTTCGGCAATGCCGCCTGCGTTGTCGGCAACGGGGCCAAAGGAGTCGATGGCAACGATGATGCCGGCAGTAGAGAGCATGGCCATTGCGGCAATGGCGATTCCGTATACGCCTGCGAAGTAAAATGACAACAATATGGAAGCACAAAATGTGATAATCGGCAGCGCTGTGCTTTTGAGGCCTACCGCCAAGCCGGCGATGATGTTGGTACCTGCGCCCGTAAGCGAAGCTTCGGCGATGGATTGTGCAGGTTTTTTGGCGTTAGAAGTGTAATATTCGGTAATGATTCCGATGAGGATATTCACTGCCAGACCGCACAGCACGCAAAAGAACACTTTGTTGGGTGTAATGATGACGCTTCCGGCATCATAAGTTGCGGGTAACACGAGGTGCACCGCTGCAAAACAGCCGATAGCCGTCAAAATATTGGTTCCCCACAAACCTTTGTTCAATGCCATTTGTGCATTGGATTTTTCGCCGGTGCGTACAAAGAAGCTGGAGATGATAGAGGCCACCAGGCCGATGACGCCGATGATAATAAAGAGATATTCACCGACACCGTGTCCTTTGAATACCGAGTAGCCGATAAGCATACCTGCAATGGCGGTTGCGGCGTAAGATTCAAATAAGTCAGCGCCCATACCCGCTGTATCTCCCACGTTGTCGCCTACGTTATCTGCAATAACGGCAGGGTTGCGGGGGTCGTCTTCGGGAATACCCGCTTCAACTTTTCCGACCAGGTCAGCGCCCACGTCTGCCGCTTTGGTAAAGATACCGCCGCCGACACGGGCAAAGAGTGCAATGGCGCTGGCGCCGAATGCAAAAGAGTTGATGGTTTCGGCATCACCGAAGAGCAAAAACAGTGCCGCTACGCCAAGCAGTCCCAGACCCGCCACGGCAAAGCCCATGACGGCACCGCCGCGAAATGCGACGCCCAGTGCGCTGTTGAGGCTCGTTCGTGCAGCCTCGGTGGTGCGGCAGTTGGCGCGTGTGGTGATGCTCATGCCTACGTAGCCTGCAATGGCCGAGGCAACGGCACCCACCAAGAAAGCTACGGCGCCTTGCCAGCCCTTGGCAAAAAACAGTACGGCAAATACGATGACGACAAAAGGAATTAATGTTTTATACTGTCGTTTGAGATATGCCATCGCTCCTTCTTGAATAGCCTTGGAAAGTTCTTGCATTCTTGTATTGCCCGGATTTTTTTTCAGTACGCTTTTTGCGAACAATCCGGCGACTACCAAAGCGAGGATACTGACGACAATACCCAAAAGTGACACAGATGTAATGTTCATTTTTACCTCCCAAATATGAACCCAAATAATAAATATAGGATAAAGTGCTAAACGCTCTTATCATACTGCTACCACGCTGAAAAGTCAATGATTTCAGCATGAAAAGAAAGTAGAGAACGTTATCACTTCACCATTTGACTTGTTACGAGGATGCTATTCGTTACAGTCGGCCTCGGAAGACAGTTTCTTGAGTTTTTCGTAACGGTCGTCCACCATTGATTGAATGGCGGCTAAATCCTGCTCGCTGAGGTCTCTGAATTTGCCGATATCTTTCACAAAATCTGCGATGGAAATGGGTTTTTTGTTGTCATAGGTCATGCGATACTTTCTGTTTTCCATTTCCCAAAGCGGGAAGAAATTGGACTGCACCGCCTTGCGCGCGATTTGAATGCCCTGGTCGATGTCATAGAGCCAGCCCGTGGGGCAGGGAGAAAACATATGGATATAGGCAAAGCCTTCTTTGCTCCAGGCAAGCCCCTTTTCGATTTTGGCAACCATATCCGCCATGTGCGAGGGTGAAGCCGTGGCGCAATAGGAAAGATTATGCATAGACATAATGAGCGGCAGGTATTTTTGCTGTTGTTCTTTGCCGCTGATGACTGAACCCAACGGAGTGGTGGAAGTGTGCGAGCCCAGCGTGGTCGTGGAGCTTCGCTGAAAGCCCGTGTTCATGTATCCTTCGTTGTCATAGCAGATATAAAGAATTTTCTCGTTGCGCTCCGCCGCGCCGGAAAGGGACTGAAAGCCGCCGTCCGCCGTGGCGCCGTCGCCGGCAACGCAGACGATGTTGACATCGCCGCGCCCTTTGCGCTGATACATGCGCGATACGCCCGATAAATAAGAGGCCGTGTTGGTCAGCAGCGGGATGTGTACGGGAATTTCCATACCCGTCTGATAGTCCCAGCCCACAACGCCCGAGCCGCCCAGGCAGCCGGGGGGTACACAGACAATGGTGTTTTGTCCCGCAAGTTGCAGCACCCTGCGCAAAATGAGTTCTGCGCCGCAGCCCTGACAGGCAGACATGCCCGGGGTGACAACATCTTTTGCGGTTCGTAGAGTTTGTATATAATTCATCTTTATGTTCTCCTTATCATTCTTTCACAAGCCATAGGGTCTGTTTTTGACCGGGGGTATTGAGCGAGGCTTGCAGCGTATCGATCACGCTAATCATGTGGTTCAGCGAAATATCCGCGCCGCCAAGTCCGCCGATGGCGGAAAAGTGGCTCAGGCCGCTGAGGGTTTCGCTGACGGCCGAGCGGGTTTCCACATACATGGGACCTGTGTTCCAGCCGTAGCAGACGCTTTTTTCAATGACGGCAAACCCTTTTTTGCCTGCAAGCGCCTTGATTAAACGCTGTTGCGGGAAAGGCCGCGTGTAGCGCAGTTTGATTAAGCCCACCTTTGTGCCGTTGTCTCTGCAATAATCAACGGCATCTCGGGCTGTGCCCGTCATGGCGCCGATGGTGAGAATGACAAATTCGGCATCTTCACAGCGATATTCTTCGATGGCACCGCCGTATTTGCGTCCAAAAGCGGCGTAGAATTTTTCGTCGACTTCTTCCAGCACGTCCAGTGTTTTTTGCATTGCTTCCAAGTGAGACATGCGATAGCGCATGAGCACTTCACCGCTGGTCAGGGAGTCTACCGCCATGGGGCGAAGGGGGTCTAAGACCACGTGGTCAAAGCTTACGGCAGGCAAGAAGGCGTCCACTTTGCTTTGTTCGGGAATATCGACGCGCTCCACCAAATGGGAGAGATAAAATCCGTCATAACACACATTTACGGGCATGAGGACGTCTTTATGCTCGCTGAGCAAATAACCCTGGATAATCATATCCATAATTTCCTGGTTGTTTTCTGCGTAAAGTTGAATCCAGCCTGCGTCACGAACCGACATGGCATCTTGCTGACCGCCCCAAACCGTGCAAGGAGAGATCATTTCACGCGTAACAAGGGCCATAACCATCGGCAGACGCATCGTGGACATTTGATAATAGGGTTCATACATAAAGGCAAGACCCTGGGAGCTGGTGGCCGTAAAGGCTCTGCCGCCTGCGGAGGCCACGCCTTGCAAAACGCTCATGGCGGAGTGCTCGGACTCGGTAGCCACGAGGGTAGAGGCAATGCTGCCGTTATGGACAAGGTCGGATAAATATTCCACCACGGAAGACTGCGGTGTAATGGGGTAGGCGGCAATGACATCGGGACGACTGAGTGCCGCACCCACCGCCGCTGCGGTATTGCCGGTCATCGCTTTAATTTCACCCATGGTCTTCTCCTCCTTCAGCAACCATCGAAATGGATTTTTTGGGGCATTCCACGGCACAAATGCCGCAGCCTTTGCAGTAGTTGTAGGTAATTTCATATTTGTTTTCATCATTGAAGATGATGGAATTAACGGGGCAATAGCTCAGACAAATCCCGCATTCGACACAGGTATTTTTATCCATCACCGGACGGTGTGTGCGCCAACTGGCCGTATCCAGCACATAGAGTCCTTCTTGGCCGATGGGGGAAATGTGTTTTCTTTCACTCATAGCATACTCCTTTATTTTAATTGTGTGCTTTGGACCCGGTTGTATCCGTCCAAGGCAGCGGTTCGATTTTTCTCGCCGAATTCGGCGGCAATTTCGTCCAACAAAATTTCTTTGTCAACCAATCCCGTTACCTTGGCAAAGGCACCAAGCATGGCTGTGTTGGGAATGTTTTTGCCGAAAATATCCAGCGAAATGGCTGTTGCATCCACAATGGCTACTTCGCGCACCTGTGAGGGGATATTTAATTGCTGAATCGTTTTTTTGGAATTGATGATAACGACGGCATCCTCTTTTAAACCTTCATAAACGGAAGGCAGTTCAATTAACGTATCATCAAAAATGAGCAGGATATCCGGCTCGTAGACCTGCATGTTTCTGCGGATGGCTTTGTCGTCAAGACGCAAAAACCCAAATACGGGCGAACCCTTGCGCTCAACGCCGAAAAAGGGGATAAACTGTCCGTATCCTCCGGCGCCCACCGCGGCTTTGACGACGATTTGGGAAGCTTTGACAACGCCCTGACCGCCGCGACCGTGTAAACGAATTTCTTTCATACTCTACCTCTCTTTACCGTAATTTTGATATAAACGCTATTATAGCACAGATTACTTTGTTATTTGCTTAATGAAAGCGAAAGGAGGAGGATAAATTGAAAGAAAAAACTTGACAAGGATATATTAGAATATTATAATATACAAATAAATAGGAGGAATCAGAGAATGCAATTACATGATGCTTCAAAGAATACTAAAAAAAATGCAAGTGCAACCCTGCAAGTAGATCCTCAGCGCTGTCCGCAAGACCATGTGTGCCCTGCAATGGGCATATGCCCGGTGGGTGCATTGACACAAGTGGGCTTTGCCGCACCGCAGGTAGATGATGAAAAATGCATTTTGTGCGGAAAGTGTGTGCGCCTGTGCCCCAAAGGTGCGCTTGCACTGAAGTAAAAACAATACAAGGGAATAAAAAATGGATTATCTGTTGACTTTTTTGGAAGGGATTATTGCGTTTATTTCGCCGTGTCTGTTGCCGATGCTGCCCATTTACATCTCGTATTTCATGGGACAAGACGGCAGAGGCAGCACGAAGCGCGCCGTGAAAAACTCCGTGGGATTTGTGCTCGGCTTTACCGGTGTCTTTACGCTGCTGGGTGCGTTTTCGGGAACAGTCGGCGGATTTTTGAATGAATACAGCAAAATAGTGAATCTGATTTTAGGTGCGGTAGTCATCTTTTTCGGATTAAACTTTATGGGTGTTATTCAAATTAAAGCGCTCAATACGGAGCGCCGCATGCAAATGAAAACAAGGGAGATGAATTTCTTTTCTTCGTTTTTGTTCGGTGTAATTTTTTCCGTGGGGTGGACGCCCTGTGTGGGTGCGTTTTTGGGCTCGGCATTGATGCTGGCAGCTTCCGGCACAGAGAGTATCAAAGGTGTGTTGATGCTGTTGACTTTTTCGCTGGGGCTGGGCATTCCCTTTATCGTCAGTGCGATTTTTATGGAGCAACTGAAATCCACCATGGATTTTATCAAACGTCACTACAAAGTCATCAACATCATCTCGGGCAGCCTATTGGTTGTGGTGGGAATTTTGATGGCCACGGGATTGATGGGATATTTTTTATCATTATTTAACGGTTAGGAGAAAAAAATGAAATCAAAAACAATGGTTGGAATCGTGATATTTGTTGTTGTGTTGATCGGTGTCTATTTCGGTTATCAAAAATTGTCCGAAAACTATCAATCGCCGCAGGCCGGCGCAAATACGCAAAATACTGCGCAGGCGCAAAAAACGGCGGCGCCTGACTTTGTTGTCTATGATGCAGAGGGCAAGGAAGTGAAATTATCGGACTTTAAAGGAAAGCCTGTGTTGATAAATTTTTGGGCGTCCTGGTGCCCGCCCTGCCAGGGGGAAATGCCTGATTTTCAGGCCGAATATTTAAAAGAAAAAGACAATGTGGTTTTTTTGATGGTGGATTTGACAGATGGCAAGAGAGAAACACGCCAGACTGCACAGCAATTTTTGACGGAGAAGAACTATACATTTCCCGTATATTTTGACGAAAAAGCCAGCGCGGCAAACGCCTATCAAATCAGCTCGATTCCCACCACCGTGCTGGTGGACGCAGAGGGGAATTTGTTGAAAAGGCACATCGGTTCGGTCAGTGAAGAAACCCTGCAGGCATACTTGGCTCTGTTAAAACAATAAAAAAAGCAGCGATTCGCTGCTTTTTTATGAAAAATGGATTTGACATGATTGCAAATCATCTGCTATGTATTGTCGTTTTGTTTTTTTAATTCTTCGGCACAGGCATTGAACAGGCGAATGCTTTCTGATTTTTTGATTTCATTGGCATACATGCCGGCACCGGCATAATCTATGGCCTCCTGGGCAAAGCGCAAGGCGATGCGAAAATCCTTTCCTTCAAAGGACATTTTTGCGAGTTCTAGATGGGCGATGGTAAGCAGTGCATAAAATTCATCGATCAGTGCATCGGGAATGTTTTCTTTCATTGCAATTAAGGAAAAATAATCTTTGTTTTGGAGTAATCTTTTGGCGGTCAGGAGCGCTTCTATGGGATCGTTGGACTCATCATCAACCAACAGGGTAATGGGCAGTTCCAACACCTTCGACAAATATTCCAGAGTTTTGATGGAAGGCATGGCTGCGCCGCTTTCGATTTGGCTTAGCATATTGCGCGTGATAAAAGTACCGACCACTTCGCTTTGCGTCATTTTTTTTGCAATACGAGCTTCTTTGATTCGTTTGCCTAAATCTATTGTATTCATAAAAAATCCCATCAACGTCAGACGTTGTTAAATAGTAAATATAATTTACAAAATGATACCACAACTATGCATGTGAATGCAAATATTTTTTTAGACTGCAAGAAAATTGTCGATAGAGAAATTTGCCTTGACAAGCTATGCGGCGATTATTATAATAATGGCGTAAGAGTAAATTAAATTTACATTTTTTAGATAAAAATCATTTTATGGAGAAAAAACATGGTCGTTTGGTGGGAAAGCCTCAGTATTTTGATGAAAACGCTCTATTGCATAGCCATTCCTGCCAGTTTAATATTTGTGATTCAGCTCGTATTGTCGATTTTCGGCGGACTGGACGGCGGTATGGATTTGGAGCTGGATACGGATTTTGGTTTGGATACGGACTTGGACATGAGTACGGATATGGACATACAAAGCACAGTGGATGCAGGCGAAATGCCAAACAGCTCATTTGATATTGGAGACAGTTCCGACTTTAGAATCGGAAGAATGTACACCGTGCAAGGGGTTGTGGCCTTTTTGGTTGTGATGAGCTGGACGGCGATTGTGTTTTTGAATACCGCAAACAATGCCGTCATTGCGCTGGGGCTCGGTGTTTTGTTTGGACTCATTGCCATGTATGCCGTGGCACGCTTAATTTATAGTTCCAGGCATCTTGCCGAAGAAGGAACGGTGCATTTAAAAAATGCCATCGGCACGTTGGGTAAAGTCTATATTCCGGTTTTGCCTAATTCGCCGAGCATCGGAAAAGTAATGATTCATATTCAAGGGCGATATATGGAGTGCAACGCTGTTACCGAAGGCAGTGAAACGCTGAAAACAGGGGAGTTAATCAGGGTTGTGGATGTGCGTGGCGATTTGCTCGTCGTTGAAAAAGAAGGCAGTTAATCAGGAAAAGTGCCCTTAGGCGGTGACGTTTCTGTTTAATATACGCAAAGAATACACATAGTAGGAGGAAGGGTTTATATGGGAGTTTTGGTTGCCATTATTTTAATTGTCGTTATTGCATTGGCGACGCTTATTTTTCTTTTGTCACGTTACAGAAAATGTCCTTCAGACAAAATTTTGGTTATTTACGGTAAAATCGGTACCGACCACGAAGGTCAGGCACGAAGCGCAAAGTGTCTGCACGGGGGTGCGGCGTTTATTGTGCCGGTGCTGCAGGCTTATCAGTATCTGGACCTTACACCGATATCCATCAGTGTGGACCTTACAAAAGCGCTGTCAAAGCAAAACATTCGTATTGACGTGCCGTCTATTTTCACCGTGGGCATCTCCACGGAACCCGGCGTAATGCAAAACGCGGCGGAACGTCTGCTGGGGCTGCAGATGAGCGAGATACAAGATTTGGCAAAAGACATCATTTTCGGTCAATTGCGTTTGGTTATCGCCACGATGGACATTGAAGAAATCAACACGGACAGAGACAAGTTCCTCATTGCCGTATCAGGCAACGTTGAAATAGAATTGCAAAAGATCGGTCTGCGTCTGATCAACGTAAACGTAACAGACATCAATGACGACTCGGGCTATATTGAAGCACTGGGTAAAGAAGCGGCTGCCAAAGCCATCAACGATGCCAAGCGCAGCGTTGCCGAAAAAAACCGCGAAGGGGAGATTGGCGAAGCCAATGCGCTAAAGGATCAGCGTATCAGCGTGGCGGCAGCCAATGCTTCAGCCATAGCCGGAGAAAACGACTCAAGGGTTGCGGTGGCGCAGTCTGAAGCCATTCGTCGCGAAAAAGAAGCCGAGGCGCTGAAAGTGGCCATGGCGGCCGAGGCCGTGCATGCGGCAAAGGCAAAACAAGAGGCATACATTGCACAGCAAGAAGCGGAAAACACACGTGCGGAGCTGGAAAAAGCGACGCAGCATGCCGATATTATTGTTGCGGCCAACATCGCCAAACAGCGTGCGGAGATTGCTGCCGAGGCTGAGGCTGAAGTGATTCGAAGAAAAGCACGCGGGGAAGCCGATGCGATTTTTGCGAAAAAAGAAGCGGAAGCCAATGGTGCCAAAGCGATTTTGGAAAAACAAGCGGAAGGGTTGCTCAAGCTGGTTGAGGCAGCGGGCAACAGCCCCGATGCGGCCGTGAAGTTGATGATTGCCGATAAACTGGAAGATTTGATTCAAATTCAGGTGGAAGCCATTAAAAATATCAAAATCGACAAAGTAACGGTTTGGGACAGTAACGGCGGCGAGAGTGGCAAAACATCCACTGCCAACTTTCTTTCGGGCATGATGAAGAGTGTTCCGCCAATGCAGGAGCTGTTTCACCAAGTAGGAATGGAGCTGCCCGAGTTTTTGGGTCAGGAAATGGAAGCGGAAAAAAGAAAAGAAATGACTGAGACAACACTTCAGGCGCCAAGCCTGCCCTATGCCGAAGAGATAGCCCAGGTGCCCGCCGCAGAAAACAAAACAGAATAAAACAAACAAAGCGACAAAAGACAGTTGTTATCCGGTCCCTGCAAACGATGGTTTGCAGGGACTTTTGTTTTTGTGCGTATGTCGTTTACAGTGCGCGAGGAGAGGACAAAAGAAAGGGTCGTCAAAACACTGTATAAGATAAAGTCGGATAGGAAACAAGACGACACTGCGTTGCATATCAAAAACGTGCGGCGCAGACGCGCGCAGCAAGTGCGCTTTTTCGTCAGATTTTTCGGTGATTACTCGTAAATATTGTTTTCGCTGATGTCGTGATCTTGATGCCAGACCTGTGCCATAAACGGATTTTTTTTGGCTTGCGCATCAAAATTCCATGGCGCTTCCAGACATTTGTCGCACCAGTGACCCGCTTTTAACACGAGGGAAGGACTTGCTTGAAAAGTATGG
This sequence comes from uncultured Eubacteriaceae bacterium, assembly GCA_937880125.1. GTDB lineage: Bacteria > Bacillota > Clostridia > Eubacteriales > UBA1433 > UBA1433. The sequence continues at coordinate 4,591 of CALFLU010000004.1, read as the reverse complement.
CCTTCGGCGCATTGCCAGTTGAGTTTTGTAAACAGCGCGCCCGTTGTCATCTTTTCCGACAGGCACTTGCCTCCGCGGTAAGCGGCCGCCTGTTGCATGTCGTCTAGGCACCATTCTTCGGTGGGTTTTGTTTCGTTATAGCCGTGATTTAAGACGATATGCGGCGGGTCGATAATGTGCTCAAAGGTGTCCCAGCCGCCGATTTTTTGCCAGATTTCTCCGGAGCCGAAAAAGGCTCTGATTTTGTCTTCATCGTTGTTTTTGATCCAGCAAAGGGGAGTAATGACGTTGCGCTCACTCTCTCTTCGCAGGTAATATTTTACAAATGTTTTCGGAAGGTACTTCAGCAGCTTAATATGCCCGGGCAGGTGTTTTTTCATCGAAACCAGTGTATCGTCGACACTTTGGCTGCGAAAAGGGATCAGATCGTTAAGCAAGTCGGAATCCAAATAAAACTGGCCGTGAAAATTGCGCAGCGCAAACATATTGGGCTCATAAATTTGACGGATGTCGGCGCCGATTAGGCGGAACAATTTTTCGAGAAACTGAAGAGCCGTCAGGCGGCAGCTCTCTCCGCCGCCGATATTGTAGACGTTGTTCCAAAATGCGGTGGGAGTCGCCTTTGAACAGATATTGGCCAAAAGCCTGCCGGTGTCGTAGGCGCTGACCCATTCGAGGTGATTGTTCAGCGGCTGATGAAAGCCGATGCCGTTATGCGTTAAAAAGATATCATCGTGCAGCATGCCTGTTTGGCGAAGAGAGACCCAGTGTTTTAAGCCGGATTCGATGACATATCTTTCCGCGGCGATTTTGGACAGCGCGTAGTAATCATAGACGGCAGGCACCAGGGGGTCTCCGATGCGCCCCCAATGGACGGGCGGAGTGCGGTTGCCGGTTTCGGCAACAGTGCCGATATAGACAAACTGTACATTTTCGCCGCCACCACCGCTCAAAACAGCGTCTACGAGGTTTTTCGTCCCGCCGTAGTTGATATCCCAAGCCAGCTGCGGATGCGCGTCCGCTGCCGGAGAGACCAGCGCGCCCAAATGTAAAATGATATCGACACCCTCCACCGTCTTTTGCACATCTTCGTAACGGGTTAAGTCGCCCCATATAATGCGGATACCGGGCCGGTTTGCGTAGGCGGAAAGAATTTTTTTGTCTTTCGGCGTGGGCAGGGCAAACAGCACCAAATCGTATTTGTCCTTTTGCGCGCAGAGCTGTCGGAGCGCTTCTCTGCCCATATTGTCTGTAGGGCCTGTCAGAAGAATGGTTTTTTTTGAATTCGGTTTTATCGGTTCAGACATAAAAACCTCTTTTGATTTAATATTTTAAAAGTTGAAACGCTAAAATGAATGGTTTTTTAGCGTTGCAGCACATTTCTTCTATGGAGATAACAGATAAGAACCGTATTTTTTAATATAAAATTTTCTATATAATTCCTTTCGGATGATAGGGAGCCAAATTAAAAAATGAAGCTCTGTACGGCGATAATTAAGATAATGAGCGCCCCGATCACAATGGCCGCAAAGGTGAGTATAGAGCGATCTTTATGGTAAGCGGCCGAGATGAGGCCGAGGACAAAGCCGATGATACCCAAAGCGTCAATGGCGCGTACGGGCAGCGGCATGCGAAGAATGCTGAGTCCTCTGAGCAATATCAATACAACAAACAGCAGCATAAAAATGACGGCGGCTTTTCCGAGCGGTTTTTTTGGCCAAAACGGGCGGCTCATGTTTGACTCCTTTTACGGCGATTTTTCACGCGTGACCCTGCAGAAGACAGCTTTGCTTCAAAGTTCGTTTTTGCCGTTGAAGTGACGAAGGACGGCGCGTCTACGCCCACTTCAGCGGCAGAGCGCTTTGGATACCCAGCGCTGTTTCCACATGGAGGCGCAGCGTGGGCAAGTCGCTGTTGTCGGGATTTTTGCTGCCGTAGAGCAGCGTCACGTTTTCTTTTTTCAGGTGTTGTTTGACAAACGCGATAAATTCAGGCAAATCGGGGTTGTTGTTCAATTCCTTTTGATAGGATGCGGCAAACGCGTCATAGGTCATTTCATCGCGGTGAAAAGCTTGGCGCAGAGGCGTGGAAGGAGCGATTTGCTTTGCCCATTCATCCAGCGCAGCGGCTTCTTTGCTCAGACCCCGCGGCCACAGGCGGTCGACGAGTATGCGATACCCGTCGCTTTTTTGCGCGGGAACGTAGATGCGTTTCCACAGTAATTGATGCACGACGCCACCTCCGATTCTTAGTTGTTTGAGCGCCTCTGTTGCTGTTCATCGTAATATGAAACGTCCGTGCAAGGGGCGCTTTCACTTATCATTATAATTCATGCGGCGCAGAGCGCAAGAATTATTAAATCGATTTCAATTTTTTATTTTTGCAAGGTGAGGTGGCTTATTCCCATACCTTATTACGGAGGGTTTTCTGCATGGATTTGATGCGGAATACTTGCATTCAATCAACTGAAATCGGTATAAGAAATAACTTATTTGAAACAAAGGCGGATGATAACTTTCAGAATGAGCCGAAAGGCGGAGAAACAAGACAGGCGGTTAATGCGGCGTGCAGATATACCAAGACGCCCGGGGGCTGACAGGGATGATTGTAACATCGGCAAAATACCGTTCCATCTCTGTTTTTGCCTCGCGAATAAAACGAAAATAGTCGCCGCCCTCCAGTTTTTCAACAAAAGAGGTGAAAAGAAAACGGTTTTCATTGTAGTCATGAATGATAACGGCCAGTCGGCTCACACGATTCATTTCACGATACATGCGCAGCCTGTCTTCTGCGCCCATGCCGTGGGCAACGTAGGAGGCGATGGAGACATCAAAACACCTGTCGGCAAAGGGCAGTTTTTCGAGCACACTGGCTTGCACAAAGTGGATACTTTTATTTTCCGGCTGTCTTTTCGCGAAAGCGAGCATCTTTTGCGCGCTGTCGACGCCGACTACCCTAAGCCCCTTCGCATGCAGCACGGAAGCAAGGGCGCCGGTGCCGCAGCCCACGTCGAGGACGCTTTGACAGGCAGTGAGATCAAACGCGTCTTTGGCAAAGTCAATAATGCGCACAAAGCGCCTTTTTTGCCAAGGATAAAACAAACCGTAGATCGGCGCGATGAAGTTAAAGATAGAATCGCTGTTTCTTTCTTTCAAAGCAAACGGCCTCCTTGCAAAATTTGTCTAAAGAGGGGCAATGATAAGCGATGGACGATGGATCGATTTTCTTTCGTTTATGGGCGTATTTCGTTCAATCTATAAGCGGATACGGCGGGGCAAAGGTGTTTTATTTAAGCGGTATCAAAACAAAAAAGAACCTCCGTGCGCGGTTTTCGGTCGCAGGGAGGCTCATGTACGCTTAGAGGTCTTTTACCTGGGATTTTTTGACATCGTAGCCCAGAGCGGTAATGGCGTTTTCGACATCGCTTATCGCTAATTTTTCGTCGTTAAAGTCGAATTTTGCTTTGCTTGAATTGAACAATATTTTCACGCTGTCTTTTTCGACGCCGTTAAAGGATTTGATCGCGCCCTCTATTTTTTGCACACAGGACGGACAAGTCAGCGGACTCAGTTGTATCGTTGCTTTTTTCATGTTTTTTCTCCTTAATTTTTATCTTCTTCTTAATTTATATCGTAACAATCGCATGCCGTTTAGGATAACGACCAAAATACTCGCTTCGTGCACCAGCATGCCGATAGACATATTCATCCAATCGCTGAAAAATACGCTGAAGAGCAAAACCAGCACGACGCCCACGGCGATGATGATGTTTTGCAGCATGTTGCGGGCGGTGGCCTTGGTAAGACCCAGCGCGTGGGGCAGGCGGCTGAAATCCGAATTCATTAACACCACGTCCGAAGTTTCAATGGCTACGTCCGTGCCGCTGCCCATGGCAATACCGATTTGCGCCAGAGCCAGCGAGGGGCTGTCGTTGACACCGTCTCCCACAAAGGCCACGATTTGACCTTGTTTTTGCAGTGTTTGAATATAGGCGGATTTGTCTTCGGGCAGCATATGGCCGTGGGCTTCGGTGAGGCCCAGTTCGCGCGCCACGCGGTCAACGGTTCCCTGATTGTCGCCTGAAAGCACAATGAGGTTTTTGACGCCCAGTGCTTTGAGTTGTTGCAAGTCCTCTTTAACGCCCGGGCGGATTTGGTCGCGAATACCCATCAGGGCTTTTAATTCGCCGTCTACGGCGGTGAGTACCAGCGAGTTGCCGTTTTGTTCAAAACGGGCAATGTCTTCGCGGGCTTTTTCGCTTAGTGCAACATGTTGCTGCGCCATAAGCGCCACATTGCCGATGGTCACTTGACGGCCATCTACATTGGCCACAATGCCGCCGCCCTTGACGACATGGGTGTTTTCAACGGGATAGAGTGTTGTCTTACCGATATACTCCACAACCGCCTTGGCCAAGGGGTGGTCGGATTCGCTTTCAACGCTGGCGATATAGGAAAAGATGTCCGCCATATCGCTTGCGTAGGTTTCTGACTCCGCCACTTTGGGGTTGCCCACGGTGAGGGTGCCGGTTTTGTCAAAGACTATGGTATCCACTTTGCTGAAGTCGTGAATGACTTCGCTGCCTTTGAGC
>CALFLU010000003.1 GCA_937880125.1 uncultured Eubacteriaceae bacterium | reverse complement strand
GCCGTCCGGCTGCCTGCGCTGCTATATTAAAAAAGAAAAAAGGAGGTGAAGAAGTAAATGCCAACGATTAACCAGATCATCAGAAAAGAAAGAGAAAAGATGGTCGACAAAGTCAAAACACCTGCATTAAAAGCGAATCCGCAAAAAAGAGGTGTGTGCACGGCCGTGAGAACAACGACACCGAAAAAACCAAACTCGGCGCTGCGCAAAATTGCCAGAGTGCGTTTGGTCAACGGAATGGAAGTCACAGCATACATTCCGGGGATTGGTCACAACCTGCAAGAACATAGCGTGGTCATGATCAAAGGCGGCAGAGTAAGAGACTTACCCGGCGTGCGTTACAAAATCATTCGCGGTGCGCTGGATACCGCAGGTGTAAACAAAAGAATGCAAGCGCGTTCAAAATATGGTACCAAAAGGCCAAAATAAGAGAAGTAATACATGTTGGTTATGTGTTGATATAGATGTTCGAAGAAACGAAACGGTTTTGAAAACACCTAACGCACATACGGCAGCGTAACACTTGTCGAGTACCGATGAATTTTATTTTAAACTGGAGGGAAGAAAGTGCCTAGGAAAAAAACTTTATTTAAACGAGACGTGCTTGCCGATCCCATCTATAACAGCGAATTGGTGACAAAACTCATCAATACCGTGATGTTGGACGGAAAAAAAGGTGTAGCACAAAAAATAGTGTACGATGCGTTTGACATGATCGCGCAAAAAACAGGACGCGAACCTTTGGAAGTGTTTGAAGAAAGCGTCAACAACATCAAACCGATGTTGGAAGTCAAAGCGCGCAGAGTGGGCGGCGCCACCTATCAGGTTCCCATTGAGGTCAGTGAATCGAGAAAGCAGACATTGGCATTGCGCTGGTTGATTAATTACAGCCGCAAACGCAATGAAAAAACCATGAGCCAACGCTTGGCGGGAGAGCTTTTGGATGCATTAAACAACAGTGGAGCCTCTATTAAGAAAAAAGAAGACACGTATAAAATGGCAGAAGCAAACAGAGCGTTTGCACATTACAGATGGTAAGGCACAAAGCCATTACTTTGCAGGAGGAGGTGAGGCAATATGGCAAGAGCCTATAGTCTTGAAAAGACAAGAAATATCGGAATCATGGCACATATCGACGCGGGAAAAACAACCACCACGGAGCGTATGCTGTTTTATTCCGGAAAAATTCATAGAATAGGCGAAACGCACGAAGGCGCGGCGCAGATGGACTGGATGGTCCAAGAGCAGGAGCGCGGTATAACCATCACTTCTGCAGCGACCACTTGTCATTGGCTGGAGCATAGAGTAAATATTATCGATACGCCCGGACACGTTGACTTTACGGTAGAAGTCGAGCGTTCTTTGCGCGTGTTGGACGGAGCGGTTGCGGTGTTTTGCGCCAAAGGCGGCGTTGAGCCCCAATCAGAGACCGTGTGGCGACAGGCGGACAAATACCATGTCCCCAGATTGGCTTATATCAACAAAATGGATATTTTGGGCGCAGATTTTTATAATGTGCTGTCCATGATGGAAGCGCGTCTGGGCGTGGTGGCGATGCCCATTCAGTTGCCTTATGGCGCCGAAGATACATTTAAAGGCATCATCGACTTGGTGGAAATGGACATCAAGATGTATTATGATGATGACGGCAAAAAAATTTCCGTGGAAGAAATTCCCGCCGACATGAAAGAAAAGGCAGAGGAATATAGAAATAAACTCATAGAAACACTCTCTGATTTCGACGACAACATTATGGAAAAATATCTCGAAGGCGAAGAAATCACAAAAGAGGAGTTGAAAAAAGCCATTCGCAAAGCGACGATTACCAATGCGGTGATCCCTGTTTTGTGCGGAACGTCTTATAAAAACAAAGGTGTTCAGCTGGTTTTGGATGCGGTGGTGGACTATTTGCCCTCCCCGTTGGAAGTGCCGCCTATCGAAGGCACCAACCCCAAAACAGGCGATGTTGAAGTGCGAAAAGCAGATGATGACGGCCCCTTTTCGGCGCTGGCATTTAAGATTATGACAGACCCCTTTGTAGGCAAGCTGGCTTTTATGCGCGCTTACTCGGGCACCATCAATTCAGGTTCATATTTGTATAATTCAACCAAAGGAAAAAAAGAACGCCTTGGCAGAATTTTGCAAATGCACGCCAATCACCGCGAAGAAATCGAAAAATTTTATACCGGTGACATTGCCGCGGCGGTAGGGCTGAAAGAAACATCCACAGGCGATACGCTTTGCAGCGAAACCAATCCGATTTTGTTGGAATCCATGGTGTTTCCCGAACCGGTTATTTCTATCGCCATTGAGCCCAAGACCAAAGCAGGTCAAGACAAAATGTCGGCTTCCTTGGCAAAAATATCCGAAGAAGACCCCACGTTCCGCGCTTATACGGACAAAGAAACGGGCCAGACCATCATTCAGGGAATGGGTGAATTGCATTTGGATATTATTGTGGACCGATTGCTCCGCGAATTTAAAGTGGAAGCCAATGTGGGCAAACCGCAGGTTGCTTATAAGGAAACCATCACCAAAACCGCTACAGTGGATATGAAATATGCCAAACAAAGCGGCGGTCGCGGTCAATACGGGCATGTTGTTATTGATGTGGAACCGTTGGAACCCGGAAAAGGCTACGAATTTGTCAATGCCATTACAGGAGGAGCGATTCCCAAAGAATACATTCAACCTGCCAATGAAGGGATTAAATCGGCGTTGGAATCCGGTGTTCTTGCAGGATATCCTGTGCTGGATGTTAAAGTAACGCTCAAAGATGGTTCTTATCATGATGTGGACTCGTCTGAAATGGCCTTTAAACTGGCGGGCGCCATGGCAATGAAAGAAGCACTGCGCAAAGCAGGCTCGGTGTTGCTGGAACCGATTTTCAAAATCGAAATCACCGTTCCCGAAGAATATTTGGGTGATGTGATGGGAGATATCAGTTCTCGAAGAGGAAAATTGGAAGGCATGGAAATGCGCGGCAATACGCAAATAGTCAAAGCCTTTGTTCCGTTGAGTGAAATGTTTGGATACACAACCGTGTTGCGTTCCAAAACACAAGGCAGAGGAACGTCGGTGATGCAATTTGCACATTACGAAAAAATGCAAGCAGAAGCAGCAAAGAAAATATTAGAAAAATAATGATACAAATGAGGAGAAAATAAAGAAAATGTCAAAGGCAAAGTATACGAGAGAGAAACCGCATGTAAATATCGGAA
>CALFLU010000002.1 GCA_937880125.1 uncultured Eubacteriaceae bacterium | reverse complement strand
CTCCCCTGAGGAGTTCCACCATCACCTCACTCCGATACTTGAGGGCGGGGTTGGGGTGGTTAGGTGCAAATGGCGTGAAAAGAAGAAATGGTTCGGGTGGGGGAGATGGGGGATTGCGGGCAGTTAACTATATTTAGATGAATGAGGGTGGGTTTGCGGGGAATGGGGGGGGATTGTGTGGAGCAGAATTGGTTAGAAGGGAAAAGGGGTCGCGGGGAGTTTATTTGCAAAACAGAAGGCAAGGCGTATGGAGAGATGAAGATAATCGTTTTAACGAAAAAAGACGGTGAGTTATGCCGTCTTTTTTCGCGGTTAAAGAATAACCTGAGGTAAAAAATGGATTTTTATCCTATGGATGGAATAGTTCGCTTAAAGGTTTGATCAGCGCGCAAGGGGGCAGATTGGATGTCACGCAGTTAGTGTTGTCCGCATTCGTCGTGGTGTTTGTGGTCGTGGCAGACAGAACCTGTGGACTGAAGGGTGCCTTGCAAATAGGACTTGACCGCTTCGGTGGCATCGCCACTTGCGCCGACGATGACTTCGATTCCTTTTTCATTGAATATTTCGATGGCACCTGCGCCCATGCCGCCGGAAATGATGACTTCTACTCCTTTGTCGTGTAAAAAATTGGGCAAAAATCCGGGTTTATGACCGGGGTTGGCGACGGATTCGCTTTTGACAATTTCGTCGTTTTTCGTTTGAAAAATATTAAAGTTGGCACAGTGACCGAAATGTTCGGCGACCGTTTGATTTTGGCTTGCTACTGCGATTTTCATGCGTTATTCTCCTTTGTTTTTTCTAATATTTCAACGACAGGCTCCAGCCAGTTGCCGTCAAAGAGCTCGATCATACCCCGGTCGCAGGCTGCGGTGAGTTTGGGGTCAATCGGCAGTTTTGCCAGCACGCTGAGTTGGTGCGCTGCGGCGATTTCTTCGATATGGCTTTCGCCGAAGACGGCATAGTTTTTGCCATTATCGGGGCAGGTGAAATAGGACATATTTTCGATGAGACCCAGAATGGGGACATGCATCATTTGCGCCATTTTTACTGCCTTTTGGACGATCATGGAGACCAGCTCCTGCGGTGAGGTGACGACGAGAATGCCCTCGACGGGAATGGACTGAAAGACTGTCAGTGCCACATCGCCGGTGCCGGGGGGCATATCGATCAGCAAATAGTCGATATCGTTCCAAATGACATCGGTCCAAAATTGTTCGACGGTTTGGCCGATTAGCGGACCGCGCCAAACAACCGGGTCGGTGTCTTCGGGCAAAAGCAAATTAATGGACATGATTTGGATATCGCTTTGGGTGTTTACGGCAAAGACACCGTAATCGGTGATGGCGGCTTTTTGTCGGACGCCGAAGGCCTTGGGAATCGAGGGACCTGTGATATCGGCATCGAGGATGCCTACACGGTAGCCTTGTCTGCGGAGGCTGACGGCCATCAGGGAGGTGACCATGGATTTGCCCACGCCGCCTTTGCCGCTGAGGACGCCGATGACGTGTTTGACGCTGCTCATTTCGTGGGGTGGTTTGATAAAATCTTGCGGGATTTGGTCGCTGTGCGTGCAGTCTTGGCTTTGTGCGCAACTGCCGCAGTTATGGTCGCATTGTTCGCTCATGTTGTTGCTCCTTTATTATGGGGTTTGTGATTGGATAGGGTTGTTCAGAAATAATTGCATTGTATTTTTGTAGATTGTTTTTACGGCATCGCCTGACGGGCAAGCAATATCGATGATGACGCTGCCGTTGTTGGCTGCGGTCACTGCTTTAGGATCGAAGGGAATTTTCCCCGTAAAGGCGAGGCGACGTTGTTTGCAGAGGGCTTCAATTTCTTCGGATTTTTGTGTGTTGGTGTCGTATTTATTGATGCATACGGCTGTTTGCACACCGAATTTGGCAGCTGTATCCACGATTCGCTCCATGTCGTGGATGCCTGAGATAGACGGTTCGGCAACGATTAAGACCCAATCAACACCGCTGAGGGAGGCAATGACAGGACAGCCGATGCCCGGTGAGCCGTCGATAACGGCAAAGGGGGCGTTGCCGGCAGCTGAACGGAGCTGTTTTTTGACTTCGGAAACCAACATGCCCGAGGTGCCGCTGCCCATCTGGAGTTGTGCGGTGGAAAAGGTTTCATTTTCCTTGGCATAGAGCATCAATTCGCCTGCGGCGTGCGGCTGCATAGACACAGCGTCGGCAGGGCAGATATAGGCACATAGTCTGCAGCCTTCACAGGCAAAAATATCCGCCGCATAGGTTGGATTTACCGTGATGGCGTTGAAACGACAGTGCTGTCTGCATTGATCACAGGCTATGCAGCGTGCGGGATTTATTTGGGCTTTAGGCAGTCCGTAGTAGGCAGCGGAATGCTTGGGGGCGGTGTGGGAGGTGATGAGGTGCAAATTGGGGGCGTCGACATCGCAGTCGGCATAGGCTTGCGCCTGAGAGAGTTTGATGAAGGCTCCGGCGATAGTGGTTTTACCTGTGCCGCCCTTGCCGCTAAGAATGAGGAGCTGTTTCATGACGGACCTCCTTGATGACAGCATCCAGCAACGAAGAAAACAGTGCGCGATAGGTTTCGCTGTGTTTTACGGCGATTTCACCGTTGGAGTGCAGGATGCTGAGGTGTTTGTCGTAGGGAATTTTGCCCAAAACGGGCAGGTTATTTTCTTTGCAGAATGTTTCGGCGGGGTTGGCGCCTGGGATGGATTTGTTGATGATGACACCAAAGGGCTTGTTAAAAAGCGTGACCAGATCGTGCACCATGCTAAGGTTGTGTGCGCCAAAGAGGGTGGGCTCGGTAACCAGCAGGCAAAAGTCGGCGTCTTTGATGCTCTCCATGACAATGCAGGCGCTGCCCGGGGGGCAGTCGATAACGGTGAGGGCATCGGCAGAAGAAGCCTCAAGCAGCAGGTTTTGGATAATGGGAATGCCTGTGGCTTGACCGATATGGAGGATGCCTGTGTGGATGCATACATCGTCGGCGCGGCCGGATTGGATGATGCCGATTTCTTTGTCGATTTCGCTCAGCGCCTTTTGGGGACACAGAAGGGAGCACAGTCCGCAGGAGTGGCAGATATCGTCAAAGATCAACAGGTTGTCTTTGACGTATGCCAGCGCGTTGAAAGCGCAATGCTCCACGCATTTTCGGCAGCCGTTGCAAAGCGTTGGGTTTACTTGAGGGATTTTGATGCAAACGGGCTTTTGGACAATATGTTTCGGGCGAAAATAGAGATGTCCGTTGGGTTCTTCCACGTCGCAGTCCACGTACACAGCGGGTTGTGCCAGCGCTGCTAAATTCACGGCCAGCAGCGTTTTGCCGGTGCCGCCCTTGCCGCTGAGTACAGCGATTTTCATGCTATTTTCCTCCGTGGCCATGAAATCCTGCATGGATATCATCCAATTCCGAAAATTTATCTGCCGCAAAAGCGTCAAGGTTATCCTGGGCAGAGCCGGAAAATGTTTTGTATAATGCGATATCGGCGGCAATGAGCACGTCTGCGGCCTGCTCGCCGCAACGCGGAGTCAGCAAGACATCGACGCCGTTGTCGACGATGATTTGCGCTGCTTGGATTCCTGCGCCTCCCGTGCTTGAAGCGGCGCTGTTATGGACAAAATAGGTTTGCTTGGTTTTGGTATCAAAAAAAAGAAAATACGGCGCGCGTCCAAAGGATACGCATACGTTGGTGTTTTGGGTATTTTCATCGACCGGAACAGCTATTTTCATTGGAAACCTCCGTCTTTTGTTGGATAATATAATTGTTAATGGCATCGCGCAGGGCGCTGAGCCCTAAATTGGAACAATGTACTTTGTGTTCGGGCAATCCGTCCAGCGCTTCAACGATCTCGCTTTCTTTCATCGCCAATGCTTCTTGAAGCGTTTTGCCTTTTGCCAACACAGAAGTGATGCTGGAAGTGGCAACCGACGCACAGCAGCCGAAGACGAGGTAGCTGATTTGTTGGAGGCGGTTGTCATCTACTTTGATATAAAAAGTGACATAATCGCCGCAGGAAATGTCGCCCGCACTGCCCTCGGCGTGGGCATCGGGCATGCTGTATGCGTTGTGGGGAGACATAAAATGCTCAATGACTTTGTCAGAATACATGTTATTTGCCTGCCTTGCTGTTATCGGCAAAATTTCTGCCGCGGCCGTTTCTACGGCAGCCGTGACCGCATTGGTTGGGCGGCTCGTCGCACAGACGATAATTGCCGCCTTCGATAAACAACACTTTGCCGTCTACCAAAGACTGTGCCAATTTTTTTCTCGCGGAGATATAAATGCCTTGTACGGTGGTGCGCGCCACGTTCATTTTGGCGGCGCACTCTTCCTGCGTAAAATCTTCCAAATCAATGAGGCGGATGGTTTCGTATTCGTCGATGGTCATATGGACACGCTGATTTTCATCCGCCTTTAAATCCAGCGGGCCAAATTTGCTGCTGTCGGGCAGACAGCAGACTTTTCTCCATTTCATAGGTCTGGCCATAGGTGTTCACCTCCATTTAAAAGTAGTAATCGGAGCGTCCTCCGATTAGTTTGGTGCTTTGTTACAGGTTCTCTAATTGCTTGTCCAGTGCATTGAGGCGATTTTGCAACAATTCTTTTTGCTCTTGCAGCAATTCTTTTTGTGTTTTTAGGGTTGTTTCATTTATCATGAATCCTCTGCCAACCCCGCGGCCAAAGCCGCATCGGCGCGCGAGAGCCGGTCGCGTTGCAATACCCGATCCGCACGTGGGTGCAGCATTGTTTGCGCAAACGCCCAAAGCTCGTCCGGTCATTGCGCCGGCACCCATCGGTCCGGTGTTATCTCTTCTCGGCATAGTTAATACCTCCTTTTTATTATTGACATATGTCGTATTTAATTTTATTATACTGCTATTGTGACATATGTCAATAATTATTTTATAAAAATTTGCGACGAATTGCATAAAGGGGTAGGATTGGAAGAGTGTTCAATTGAATTACGAGAAATCAAAACGGATATGGGGGAATGGGGGAAAGGTTTGAGGAGAATGAAGAAGTTGCGTGGAGTAAAATTGGTTAGAAGGGAAAAGAGGTTGCAGGAGGTCAGATTGGGTTGCGAGAAATCAAGTCTGTGTGCGGGCAGTCAAATGGCATGAAGCAAGAAGGAAATGCTTGCGGAGAATGGGGGTTGAGGTCAGTTAGATTGGATTAAGGAGAAAAGGAACTGTGGGAAGTTAATTTGGTTCAAAGTGAAAAGAGATTGCGGGAGGTCAAATTGTACTGCGAGGAATCAAAAGGGCAAAAGAGGGCAGGGGTTGCGTGGGGTCAAATTGAATTGGGGGCAGATATATCGGCAAGTGAGAAAAAAGAAAAAATAACAAAAAGACGGGGATTTGCCGTCTTTTTTTGATGGGGTTGGTTGGTTTATCGGGTGTGGCGGTTTGTTTGGTGGTTTTGGGGCAGTTGATGTTGAATTCATTATACGTACAATTTGGTCGGTATCCATAGGTGTCAGAAGGTGATGTGTGGCACATCGGGGTTATTTTTGGGTTGCGGATAGGCTGTGGCGTTCTTCGGTTTTCGGTTAGGGTTTGATGGTGCGTGCTTCGTTTTCGTGTGGGTCTTTTGTGTTTTATTTCGCGGGTGATATTTTGCAGTGGATATCGCGAAATGATTTTTGTATTTTATTTCGCGGATTGGTCTTCTGTGGGGGGTTCGGCTTCGTCGCCGGGGGCGAATTCTTGTTTGTATTCGGGCAGGTCGGTTATCTTTTGCACAAAGTCATAGGGCATGGGAAAGGACATGGGGCCAAAGGGGTCGATTAAGAGCCCGTCTTTGTTTTGTGCGGTGAAGGAGGCGATATGCGAAAATTTTACGGTCATGGTTTTGGGCAGGGTTTTGACGCCAAGGACTTTTTTCCATTGGCTAAAGGCGTCCATATCGGTAAAGAGCGGAAAGTCGCTGCGGGTGCCTTCTTGGTTTTTTAAGGACAGGAACGTGATATTGACGCTTTTGGCGACGTTTTCGGGGACGTTTTGCACGTTGAGCGGTGCATTTGCCACTTCCACGGGCACGAGGTAGTGGGCGTGGCACAGCGCATAGATGAGAATGCCCACATAGTAGGGGTCTTGGTGGAGCAGTGTGTAGTCGTTGAGCAGCCCTTTGAGGTAGTAGTTTGCGGGAATTGTCGTGGCGCTAAGTTCGCTGAGAGGTGCATGGCTGCTGAGCACGGCCAGCTTGCCCGGTGCGGGATTGTCGTTGAGGTGGTCGATGTGCAGCTGCACCTGTTGGTTTTTTGCCGAGGAGACGGTTTTGGTTTCTTCGACTTTGATGGCGCTGACGGCTGCGGTGTAGACGTTGCCTTGGGGGTCGATGATGTAGACTTTTTCGCCACGGTTGATTTTGCCGTGGACAAAGCCATAGACGGCAATGCCGCGTGCGTCGCTGAGGGTATGGGCAGACTGCACCAGCAGCGAAAAGCGCGCCTTGGGCGGTGTATAGGGTTGATTTTTGGCTTCGTGGTCAATGTAGAGCTCGGGGTTTGGCAGTGTGGGATTGGGTGTGGTCATGGCAATTCTCCTTGGGTGTGTTTTGCCCGATGGGCTTGGCTGATTTGCTTAAGATTATACCATGTAATGCGGAGGGCGGGCAACGGATATTGCAAATCGGCGGGCAAAAGAGCGCAAAAGGGCGGTGAGGGAAAAGGGCGGGTAAAAAGCATGTAAAAAAACGGCGGGGTGAAAAAAAGGGCGTCGGGGCTGTGTTAGAATGAGATACAAATGATGGCGGGAGGTGGCAACATGAAAAAAGACGATGAGCGTTTTTTGGACGAAGAGGCAAAAGAAGAAAAGAAGCAAGCGGCGGCGGAAGAAAAGGAAAAGAAGGAATCGGAAGGTGGATACAGCGGCGAGGGCATTGCCATCGGCCTGGCGTTGGGGGCGGCTTTTGGCGTGTTGTTTGACAATTTGGCACTGGGGGTTGGACTGGGCATGGCGGTTGGCGTGATGATGGGCATTGTTTTTGCAAAGAAAAAGTAACTGTATGCGGAGTGCAAACAAGCGGGCAGAGGCAGGGGCATGGGTAAAGCAGGGGTGCACACGATGCGTTATGCGAAAAAGGGCGCCTGCGGGGGTGAATTTTTCTGTCGATAAAAAAGAAAAACTGTTTTCGTTGCGGGCATAAGATGGTATGATAGATGGGGTTTGATCGGGAAGTTATTTTTTTAAATGACAAAAGGGCGAGGGATCAATAACGACAGTTTGTGCGCGGCATGGGCGCACATCAACGGCAGAAGAGGAGTTGTAAAATGAAGGTATTGGCAACGGTGACGCTGATGCGTTTTGCGGATCAAAAAAGGGCGCTCACTTGGGCAGAGCAATATTTGGACAGAAACGAATATGAGAAGATTTATGCATCTTACAGGATGCTGTTAAAGCGCACGTTTCAGTTTATCGTCGGGTGTTGTATGCCGATTATGCTGTTGTTTTTGTCGCTGATATTTTTGGCGCCTTTTTCGAAGATTGCCGAGGCAAAGGCGATGCCTGCGGGTGCAACAAGCTATGTGATTGCCAAGGCAGACTATGACGGCAACTTTTTTTGGACCCACGACTCCAAGGTTTATGAGCATTCTTTGGAAGAATACGGACTGAATGCGGCGGACTATGAATTTATGGATCGGGTGAAGGTTTATGTCAACGAGGAGCAAGAGGTGATCAAAGCAGAGGCCGTGAAAAAAGGGTTGGACATTCGCGATATTGAGGTTTTTGGCGGAATCATCGGCGCCTTTGTGCTTCCCGCTTTGATTATTATTGTGTGGTATGTGCCCTTTGCCTATCGCAATTACGGCAAGGAATGGGCGGCGTTTTACAAAGAATACGGCAATTTGTGATGCGGAGGGTGCGGGGGCAGGTGTTTGTGTTTGTTTGACATTGCGGGCATTGAAACATGACATGGAAATGGGGAGATATGCTGACTAAAAATATCTCGCACGGGTTTAGGTGGTGTAGGGAGCGGGGAAGTTGAATCTGTATAAAGTGAATGTCTTGCGGGTGGGGGAAGTTGAATTGGTATAGAGAAAATATGAGACAAGAGGGTTTAAACGAAGCGCAACGCGAGAGGGACGGATTGGGGGAAGTCACATGGGTACAGAGAGAATATGGGCAAGTCCCATTGGTTATTGGTGAAGAGAACAGGCAGCGGCAAAATCGCATCTAAACAGAACA
>CALFLU010000001.1 GCA_937880125.1 uncultured Eubacteriaceae bacterium | reverse complement strand
AGCTCAGTTGGTTAGAGCGCCGGATTGTGGCTCTGGAGGCCGTGGGTTCGAGTCCCATCATTCACCCCATATTTAGGAGATAATAAAAGTAAAATGCTTTTATTAATTTAGGGGTATAGCCAAGTCGGTAAGGCAACGGACTTTGACTCCGTGATTCGTAGGTTCGAGTCCTGCTGCCCCTGCCAATTTATTTTTTAACAACAATATACAAACAACCCTAGGGGCATCGCCAAGTGGTAAGGTAACGGACTCTGACTCCGTCATTCGTAGGTTCGAATCCTACTGCCCCCGCCATTTTTTCGGGTATTGACATCATTAAAAAAATCATATATTATATGATAGCTGTTTCAAATCCGACAATTTTGATCCATTAGCTCAGTCGGTAGAGCACCTGACTTTTAATCAGGGTGTCCCGCGTTCGAGTCGCGGATGGATCACCAAGCGCAACCTATCCGAACTTCTTTTATGGGAGTTCGGATTTCTACTTTTTTGAAGCGATTATGATAGGAGTGGTTTTTATAAAGCGGAGCGCATAGGCCGTCGCTGAATTGTACAGTCACAATCTGTTTTTTCTGTTCAAATAAAAAACGCCCTGCTTTGCAGGGCGTTGATACAAATTTATTTATCAATGAAAAAGACTCTGATGGACGGAAGGGTGATTTCTTTATCCTCAACGGATGTGTAGGTCACAAAATCGGTGTATTGCCCATATACTACGATTTTATCGTCAAAGTTCAAGTTGGGTTCACCGCTTTTTTGATATTTATCAATAAAGATAATCTTGTTAAGCGAGTTATCCAGGGCAATGACATATCCTATTAATGAATATTCTCCGTTTTTTATACCGTGGTTCATCATGACTTTGACGGTTCCCTTAACAGAAATGAATTGCTCGAGATAGGCATCGCTGTTTTGAACCAAGGACTCATAGGATACTTCTTCGCATTTGGATAAAACCGCTTGCTTGTCTTGCGGGTGACCATCTTCAAAATTGCCTTCATAGAGAAGAGTGCCCTTGGTGGTGTAGAGTTTTCCTTTTCCGCTATACAAAAACGGATTGGTGTTGGGGGTAAATCCACCTTCATATATCAAAGTATCCTCATAGATGAAGCTGCCCTGCACAAAGTTGCCTTTTTCAAAGGTGCCTTCATAGGATTGGTTTGGGAAGACCATTTTGCCCTGTCCGTCAAAGGTTCCGTCTTTAAATCCGCCTTCGTAAGTCCACACAGCGCCCTGTGTGTTTTTGGATTCAAATTTTCCATTGCCGTCGGGTTTATCGTTTTTTACTTCCCCCGTATAGGTGCCGCTACGTTCACCGCTGGCTAATGGAATGGTTATCTGCAAATTTTCGACTTTTTTGCCGCCACATCCTGTGAACAGCAATGCAAAACAGATTAAAATTGTAAAAATAACAGCTGTTTTTTTCATGCATACATCCTCTTTTTATTAATGATATTATAAGCGCTCCGTTGAGTGGTTTACGGAATTGCGCTCAGATGAATGGGATTTCAATGAATATATTGTTTATGCGTTGCGTTTGAACACGGCCTGTTTTCGGCATAGAGTGGTCAAAGCAGGACATTTTGCACAGCTATTTTAGCCGACAAGAGGCAAAATTGTCTTTGCAGTCCTCAAAGCGCTGTGAATTCATCGCAAAAGGCACGGTCGACAAGCGAGGATTTTAAAACAAATATTTACCGCGTTGCGAAAGATTGGCCCTACTGGCATTTTCCGCCAAAAGATCCGCCAGTGGCAAATGACCGCCAAACTCAATGGCGAGTTTTTCTGCTTCCACGAGATTTTGAATTTCCTTTTCAGACATATTCAATGCTCTTGCCTGTTTAACAAATTCTTCAATGGACATGATTTTATCCGGATCTGTCTTCATATCTCTTTTCATGCATCATCGACAAAAAGTCGGCCTTGCATATGCTCCCTATACGTAATTTAACATTTTAAGTATACCACAGTTTTGCTTATTCCGTAAAGCGCAATGCGTCATGGATAAGGCAGATGGCATGGATTTGGCACAAAACAGATAAAAACAAGTAGTGAAGGAAGTGAGTATAAAGATTGGCAACAAAGGGTAAACAAAAATTTAAAATAATGATATAATATACAGCACATGTTTTTCCCTGTGAGATGCCATGGGCATTGACAGGGTCTGCAAGGAGAGAAAATGTTTCGAAAATTAGCACCTTACATAAAAAAATATAAAGTATACGCCATGCTCAGCCCCATTATGATGGTTTTGGAGGTGGCGAGCGATATTGTTATTCCGATGCTGATGGCAAAAATTGTCGATGTGGGCATTGCCGGCGGGGATGGCCAATATGTTATTAAGATGGGGCTTCTTATGATAGGTCTTGCGCTGTTTGGCGGGATTATGGGCACCTGGAGCTCGCACATAGGGGCTACGGCGGGCTTTGGCACCGCGGCAGAAATTCGCAAGGCGGCCTACGCTTCCATTCAGGGGTATTCTTTTGCCAATATCGACAAACTCAGTGCGCCTTCGCTGATTACGCGCCTTACAACAGATGCGGAACTTGTGGGGCAAGTGACGATGATGTCGCTGCGCATGGCCATTCGAGCACCGTTTTTAATGATTTTTGCTTTAATTATGGCACTGTACATGAATGCACGCCTGGCACTGATTTTTTTGGGTGCCATTCCGGTTTTGGCGCTGGCCTTGGTGGTGATTTTGCGCAAAGCGGTGCCGTTGTTTAAATTGATGCAAGAAAAAATTGACCGCGTCAATGCGGTGGTGCAAGAACAGCTTGCAGGTATAAGGGTTGTAAAATCCTTTAACAGGCAAAAGGAATCCAAAGATGCCTTTATGGAGCGAAACAGAGATTTGCGCGATACGGCGATACGTGCAATTAATCTGATTGTAGCGCTCATGCCCGTGATGTTTTTGGTGGTGTATATCTGCATTCTCTTTGTGCTGTGGTTCGGCGGCAAAATGGTCATGGTCGGCACCATGGGCAGCGGAGATTTGATTGCTTTTATTACGTATATTTCGCAGATTATGATGGCGTTGATGATGTTGTCGATGTATTTTATGATGTATACGCGGGCTTCGGCGTCCACAAATCGTCTCATTGAAGTGATTGAAACAAAATCGGAAATCAAAGAGCGAACCAACCCTGTCAAGGAAGTCAAAGACGGCAGCGTCGCCTTTGAAAATGTGAATTTTAAATATCCGGGTTACAGAGAAAACATTCTTGAAGATATTAATTTGTTGTTTGAAGGCGGACAAACAATCGGCATTATCGGCTCCACGGGCTCATCCAAATCCACGTTGGTGCAGATGATTCCACGGCTTTATGATGTGGCGGAAGGCAGTGTAAAAGTAGGCGGTGTGGATGTGCGCGACTATGATATGACCGTTTTGCGTGATGCCATAGGTTTTGTCTTGCAAAACAATACATTGATTTCGGGGACCATTCGCTCAAACATGCAATGGGGAGATGAGCATGTAACAGATGAAGAGATTATTCGTGCCTTAAAGCAAACGCAGGCCTGGGAGTTCGTGTCACAATATGAAGATGGCTTGGATCATAGAGTGGAGCAGGGTGGAAACAATTTTTCAGGCGGACAAAAGCAGAGATTGACAATTGCCCGCGCATTGATAAAACAGCCCAAAATATTGATTTTAGACGACTCCACCAGTGCGGTGGATATGGCAACGGATGCCAAATTGCGTCATAGTTTTCGCACGGAGCTAAAAGGGATTACAACGATTATCATTGCGCAGCGGGTTGCTTCGATAAGAGATGCGGATCAAATTATTGTCATGGAAGAGGGCAAGGTCGACGCGCTCGGAACCCACGAGGAATTGTTGGAAAAATCGGAAGTGTACAGAGAAATTTATGATTCACAACAGAAAGGACTGGCGGTATCATGAAAAAGCAAGGGCAGGCAAACAAACTCAAAGTTGCAAAACCCATGCAAACCGTCAAGCGTCTGTTTGGGTATTTCAGGTATAACAAAGCCATGTTGTCGGTGGGTATTTTTCTCGTTGCCTTTAGCTCGCTGGCCCAGGTGGCGGCAAACGGAATGCTTTCTCCGCTTATTGACAGCATCGCCACGCACAAAGATTGGAATGCGTTTATGCGTTCGCTGGCGATTATGATAGGATTGATTGTTTTGCTTGTCATCGGTCAGTATTTCGGTAGCCGCATGCTGGCGCAACTGGCGCAAAAAACAGTTTATATTATTCGCGGAGAGATGATTGACAAAGTGCTTTCGCTGCCCGTGTCATATTTTGATGGTCACACCCACGGCGAGGTCATGTCTTCTTTTACCAATGACGTGGATATGCTTAACCAGGCGCTGGAACAAAGCGTGTCTCAAATTTTGATCAGCATTATCACCTTTGTGGGAACCATCAGCATGATGTTGTTTCTCAGTCCTTTATTGACGGCAATTGTGGTGGTATCCTTGGCGGTGATGATGCTTGCCATGCAGTTTATTGCACGCATGAGCGGAAAATATTTTCGCCGCCGCCAGCAGATGACCGCAGAGATCAACGGTTATGTGGAAGAAATGATTTCCGCACAAAAGGTGGTTAAGGTGTTTAACTATGAGCAACGTGCCAAAGACAGTTTTGACAGGCAAGCTGAAGCACTGCGCCACACCTCGACAAGAGCATCCACCTATGGGGTTATGGCCATGCCCGTTATGGGTAATTTGTCCTTTATCATGTACTCGGTGGTGGCCATGTCCGGTGCGTTTCTTGCCATGGGCGGTGTAATTACCATTGGCAATATCGCCGCTTTTTTGCAATATACGCGCGTTGTTTCGCGGCCGATTGTGCAGGTGTCAAACTTATTGAATTTGCTGTTTGCGGCAATTGCGGGCGCAGAGCGTATCTTTCATATTTTAGATATGGAGCCTGAGCATATGGATGAAGGCGATGTGCGTCTGGAAGAAGACTGCGTGGGGCGCAGAGATCTGTGCTGGTTGGTGCCGCAAGAAGACGGCAGTGTGCAAAAGGTGCCCGTGCAGGGCGATATTCGCTTTATCGATGTGGATTTTGGCTACGACGAAAACAAGCTTGTTCTGAAAGACATTTCGCTGTATGCCCGACCGGGGCAAAAGATAGCCTTTGTGGGCTCGACGGGTGCGGGTAAAACGACGATTACCAACTTAATCAATCGATTTTATGAAATAGAAGACGGACAAATCATTGTTGACGGCATTGACATTAAACGAATCAATAAGTGGGATTTGCGCAGTATTATGTCAATTGTATTGCAGGATGTGCGCCTTTTTCAAGGAACGATTGCGGAAAATATTCGTTATGGGCGGCTGGATGCCACGGATGAAGACGTCATCAATGCGGCCAAGTCCGCCAATGCACATAACTTTATTTCTAAAATGGAAAACGGATACGATACGGTGTTGGACGCAGACGGCTCAGGGCTTTCGCAAGGCGAGCGACAGCTGATTTCCATTGCCCGCGCCGCCATTGCCGATCCGATTATTTTGATCATGGACGAGGCCACCTCTTCGGTGGATACGCGAACCGAACAACTGATTGAAAAAGGCATGGACAGACTCATGGAGGGTCGCACCACCTTTGTTATTGCCCACAGACTTTCGACCATTCGCCGTTCCAACGCCATTATTGTGCTGGAACAAGGGCGCATTGTGGAGCGAGGCGACCACGACGATTTGATGGCGATGAAGGGTCGCTATTACGATTTGAACGTAGGCACTGCGGAACTGGACTGATAGGAACAGCAATCAAAGACAGAAAAACATCTTGAGGGGATAGTATGGGTATACTGACATCAATAAGCAGGTCTTGGCTTACCAAAACGACAAAGCCGTTCCATTTTCGTTCGGGGGAAAACAATGCCTTATCTTTTATGCATACACCGCAGCTGGGGCTTTATATTCATATCCCTTTTTGTCGCTCGATTTGTTCGTTTTGTCCCTATTGCAAGGTGCTTTATGATGAAGAATTGTCCGCTCGTTACATAAAAGCACTTCTTGCCGAAATTGATTTGGTGGGCAAAGAATGCAAGGGTCAAAAAAAGGAAGTGACAAGTCTGTATTTTGGCGGGGGAACCCCCGCGCTTATTGCCGAGGACATAGCAAGCATTATAGAACGCGTGAATACGTATTTTGTGATTAATGAGGGAATCGGTGTTGAGCTGCACCCCGAAGACTGCACGACAGAGCGTCTGCAGATGCTTAAAGATGCAGGCGTCAGCAAAATCAGCATAGGCGTGCAGTCTTTTCAGCCGGAGATATTAAAAATATTGGGTAGGGATCCCATTGACTATGACTCCGTGTTTAAAGCAATCAGGCAAGTACCCTTTGAAACCGTGTCGGTGGATTTCATTTTTGCTTTACCGACGCAGACGGCGGAGAGTTTGATTCAAGATATTGAATTTGCCTTTGCCCATGGAGCGAATCATTTTGCGATGTATCCTTTTATCGATTTTACATTCACACAGCGCAAATTTGCTCGACAACAGGAACGAGACAAAAAACGTTTATTATATGATATTGTGCGCTATTGCGAGGAATGTGGATATCATCGAGACTCCATTTGGACATTTTCAAAAACCGGTAGAAGCAGATATTCTTCAATGACGCGCGATAATTTTTTGGGATTCGGGTGTTCGGCTACCACCTTACTGGAAGAGCAATTCAAAATCAACACCTTTGATGTGGAGGCATATATCCGGCAGATGAATCAGAGAAGGATGGCAACTTCTTTGACGCTTTTTTTCACGAAGAGACAGCGCATGGTCTATTATTTATTTTGGACGCTGTATTCCATGGAGTTGAGTGAGACAAACTTTGAGGCGTTTTTCAACAAAACGCTGCATTCGCAATACGGGTTTGAAATGAAGTTGGCAAAATGGTTAAAACTCGTAACCAAAGACGGCGACACCTATCGATTGACTACAAAAGGGTCCTATTATTTTCATTATTACGAACATTTTTATACGTTGTCCTATATTGATCAAATGTGGAGCTTAATGCAGAAGCAAGCCTTTCCCGCGCAGCTAATCATTCGTTAGAGATAGAAAGAAAAGAGCAGTGCAAGCAAGTTGTGTTGCCGATAACGTCAAAGCAGGTGCGAGAGATTTTGCGGCAAATAAATGGTTTGCCCTGGGGCTGAGGACTGACAACTGCCATTCAATGCCCTGCCGCATGTTGTGCTTACAATATGCGTGGATTGAAATCGAGTGACAAAGCTATCTCATCAAAAGTTAATCCGTCGCACCCTTCACGGGTGCGTGGATTGAAATGCTACCTGCTGTTAAAATACCATAAATCATGGAAGTCGCACCCTTCACGGGTGCGGTTTTAAAGATAGCTTAATTTTCTTGCAATGTTTCAAGTTTAAAGATGACCGGGCGCAGTCCGTCGTTGCAGCTGCAAATGGCGACACCGGGCACTTTAATCCAGTCCCCGCTATAAAACAGTCCTTTGTCCGCGCCGTGGGCCAGTGCAAAGGCGTATTGATAAATGGCTTTCCATGCCTCATCGCAAAACCCCTCGGGTTTTTGATAACCGCCGAAAAAAACATCGCCCTCCTGGTGATAGGGGCAGGGGCTGAGTCCTTCTGCGCCGTATTCCAAAGCGAGATCTTTATGAAAAGTGCGTTTGAGTACCGTGATTTTTACTTTTTTCATTTTTAATTTCTCCTTTTTTTTATTTCGCGTCAAGAGTTTTTTATTGAATCGGAGCAGGATAATCCTGCTTTTATTTTAGCATAAGTGAAGTAGATAACAGTATGTTTTCGGCAAAGTCATCATCACGGGCTTGGCGCAGCAATCCTGCATGCAAGCGGGCGCTGCGCTAAAATTGTTGTTTTCATATAAGTTTTTTAATATCCGACGAAACGAAAAAAGAAACGGATGTATATATTTTCGCAAGAAAAGAAGAAAAACGTGTATAATAAATTTAACAAATATTGGCAAATAGGGAGGAAAGTCCGATGTTCAAAGAAGTATTTGTCACATTATGGCAGCGTAGGGATTTCTTTTTTACATTGACCATCGAACATCTCGCTATTTCGGCGCTGGCTATTTTAATCGCCGTCATTCTAGGCGGACTGGCCGGTATTCTCATCAGCGAATACAAGCGAACTTCAAAAATGACCTTAGCTGCCATCAACTTTCTCTATACCATTCCTTCCATCTCCATGTTGGGTTTTTTGATTCCCTTTTCGGG